>NZ_JBHVET010000328.1:0-8741 GCF_042802135.1 Kitasatospora sp. NPDC057512 | reverse complement strand
GTGCGCCGACGTACCGGCGCACCGGCCCACGAGTGCGCCGGCCCACGGGCGCACCGACCTACAGGTGCACCACGGGACAGGTGAGGGTGCGGGTGATGCCCTCGACCTTCTGGACCTGGGCCACCACCATGCGGCCCAGCTCGTCCACCGTCTCGGCCTCGGCCTTGACGATCACGTCGTAGGGGCCGGTGACGTCCTCGGCGGTCAGGACGCCGGGGACCCCGGCGATGGTCCGGGCCACGGCGGTGGCCTTGCCAACCTCGGTCTGGATCAGGATGTATGCCTGTACCACGGGGACCTCCCGGCGGCCGGTTAGGGGGGATAGCCGCCGTGATCGCCCGGTCAGGTGTGTGGGTGGGTGGGCTCACCGGCAGTCTGATCACCACGCTACCGCGCTGCGGGCCGGGGAGGGGAGACCTCGATGCTCCCGAAGGGCGTACGCTGCGCGCGGGGGAGCGCGACGGGGACCGAATCGGATGGAAACGCGAGAGGACGGCAGATGCAGGGGACCGTGGGCGAGCTCGGCGAGTTCGGCCTCATCAGGGAGCTGACCGCCCGGGTACCGCTCACCGATGCCGTCGACCTCGGCCCGGGTGACGACGCCGCGGTGGTGCGGGCTCCGGACGGCCGGGTGGTGGCGACCACGGACGTCCTGATCGAGAACCGGCACTTCCGCCGGGACTGGTCCACCGCCTACGACGTGGGCCGCAAGGCCGCCGCCCAGAACCTCGCCGACGTGGCCGCGATGGGGGCGGTGCCGACCGCCATCCTGCTCGGCCTGGTCGCCCCCGCGGACCTGCCGACCACCTGGGCCACCGAGTTGATGGACGGGCTGCGCGACGAGTGCCAGGTGGCCGGGGCCACGGTGGTCGGCGGAGACGTGGTGCGCGGCGACACCGTCACGCTGGCCATCACGGCGCTCGGCGACCTCCAGGGGCGGGCGCCGGTGACGCGCTCCGGCGCGCAGGTCGGCGACGTGGTCGCGGTGTCCGGCTGGCTCGGCTGGTCGGCCGCCGGCCTGACCGTGCTCCAGCGCGGCTTCCGCTCCCCGCGCGCCTTCGTCGAGGCGCACCGCCGCCCCGAACCGCCGTACCACGCGGGCCCGGCGGCGGCCGACCTGGGCGCGACCTCGATGGTCGACGTGAGCGACGGGCTGGTCGCCGACCTCGGCCACGTGGCCCGGGCCAGCGAGGTGGACATCGACCTCAAGGCCGCCGACTTCGACGTCCCGGCGCAGATGGCCGACATCGGCCAGGCGGTCGGGGTGGACCCGCTGGTCTGGGTGCTCTCCGGTGGCGAGGACCACGCGATCGTCGCCACCTTCCCCCGCGGGGTCCAACTCCCGTCCCGCTGGCGGGTGGTGGGCGAGGTGACCGGCCGCCCGACGGGCAGCCGCAGCGGCCGGGTGACGGTCGACGGCGCGCCCTGGGACCGGGTCGGCGGCTGGGACCACTTCGCCGAGTAGCGCGCGGCCGCGCGCCGATCCCCGTACGGCGGACGGCGCGTGACGCTCCGGTGCGCGGGGGACGGGCTTCGCGGGTGCGTTGTGCGTAGGCTTGCGACACCCCGGCCCGCCCGTCCGGCGCGGGCGGCCCGAACCACTGCGAGCGGGAGCACACCACAGATGCGCATCGGTGTACTGACCAGCGGCGGCGACTGCCCCGGCCTCAACGCGGTGATCCGCTCGGTGGTGCACCGGGGCACCGACGTCCACGGGGACGAGATCGTCGGCATCCTGGACGGCTTCCTCGGGCTGATCGAGGGCCGCACCAGGACGGTCACGCACGACGACGTCACCGGCCTGCTCACCCTCGGCGGCACCATCCTGGGCTCGGCCCGGGTCCGGCGGGACCGGATCGCCTGGGCGGTGGAGAACGCCAGGACGCTCGCCCGGGAGATCGGCATCGACGCGCTGATCGCGATCGGCGGCGAGGGGACGCTGACCGCCGCCAAGCTGTTCAGCGACGCCGGACTGCCCGTGGTCGGGGTGCCGAAGACCATCGACAACGACATCGACGCCACCGACGTGACCTTCGGCTTCGACACCGCCGTGCACGTCGCGACCGAGGCGATCGACCGGCTGAAGACCACCGCCGAGTCCCACCAGCGCGTCATGGTGGTCGAGTTGATGGGACGGCACACCGGCTGGATCACCCTCACCGCGGGCATGGCGGGCGGTGCGCACGGCATCCTGATCCCGGAGAAGCCCTTCGACATCGAGGCGGTGGCCCGGATAATCGAGGACCGCTTCGCGCGCGGCAAGAAGTTCGCCATCATCGCCGTCGCCGAGGGTGCCTCCCCGGTGCCCGGCACCATGCGCTTCGACCACGGCGAGGTCGACCAGTACGGCCACCGGACCTTCGGCGGGATCGGCAACCGGCTCGCCCACGAGCTGGAGGACCTGCTCGGCAAGGAGGCCCGGCCGGTCATCCTCGGCCACGTCCAGCGCGGCGGCACCCCGACCGCCCGGGACCGGGTGCTCGCCACCCGGTTCGGCTGGCACGCGGTGGAGGCCGTCCACCAGGGGGCGTTCGGGCACTTCACCGCGCTGCGCCGGACCGGCATCGAAATGCTGCCGATCGGCGACGCGGTGACCCGGCTGAAGACGGTGCCGGAGGACCGCTGGGCGGAGTCCGAAGCGGTGCTGTGAAACGGCGCGGGTAGGTTGGGGCCATGGCTTCGACTGCTCCCCCCCGCGTGCTCACCGTCGCCGGCTCCGACTCCGGCGGCGGCGCCGGCATCCAGGCCGACCTCAAGGCGATGCTCGCCCTCGGCGTCCACGGCATGAGCGTGATCACCGCCGTCACCGCGCAGAACTCGCTCGGCGTCCAGGGCTACTGGGAACTGCCCGCCGAAGCCGTCCGGGCGCAGTTCCGCAGCGTGGTGGACGACATCGGGGTGCAGGCCGTGAAGACCGGGATGCTCGCCTCGGTCGAACTCGTCGAGACCGTCGCCGAGCTGCTGGCCGGGGTGGACGCCCCGGTGGTGGTCGACCCGGTCGGGGTCTCCAAGCACGGGGACGCGCTGCTGGTCGCCGAGGCCGTCGCCACCGTCCGCGAGAAGCTGCTGCCGGTCGCCACCCTGGCCACCCCCAACCTGCACGAGGTGACCCAGCTCACCGGGCTGGCCGTCGAGGACGAGTCGCAGATGCTGGACGCCGCCAAGGCGCTGGTCGACCTCGGGCCGCGCTGGGCGCTGGTCAAGGGGGGGCACCTGCCGGGCGAGGCCGCCGACCTGCTGTACGGCGGACCGGACGAGGTGCACTGGTTCCGGGCGCCGCGCTACGACAACCGCCACACCCACGGCACCGGCTGCACCCTGGCCAGCGCGATCGCGGCCGGCCTGGCCAAGGGCGAGCCGCTGCCGCGGGCGGTGGCCTCGGCCAAGGAGTACATCACCGGCGCGATCGCCGGGGGCTTCGCCCTGGGCGCCGGCATCGGCCCGGTCGACCACGCCTGGCGCTGGCGCTAGCGGAGGCCCGGCACGTCCGGAACATCCGGAACATCCGGAAAACAGCGGTGGGCGGACTCCTCAGAGGAGCCCGCCCACCACGGTCACGTCCGGAAATCGGCGCAACCGGCCACGGAAACAGTGAAGCCGGCCCATCCGAGGATGAACCGGCTCACTGGAGGACCGGCATGCCGGTCTGCGCGTCAGCGCGAGACCTTACCGGCCTTGATGCACGAGGTGCAGACGTTGAGCCGCTTCGGCGTCCGCCCAATCACAGCGCGCACCGTCTGGATGTTGGGGTTCCAACGACGGGGGGTACGGCGGTGAGAGTGGGAGATGCTGTTGCCGAAGCCCGGCCCCTTGCCGCAGACGTCGCAGTTGGCAGCCACAGGAGTCACTCCAAGACTTCAGATCAGATACTTTCGAAAACCCCACTCAGCCACCAGAACACTCGCGTGCACCAGACCGGACAAGGGGGTGAGCCTGGACGGTTCCAGGCAACCGGAAGAGCATACAACGCTTGCTTCCGTCCCACGAAACTACCATGACCGGCCGAGTGATCGCTCCTGCCCGCCGGACCGGACGACCCTCCCCGCCCCCCGATAACCTGCCGGTATCACCCCTTGCCGCCGCCCGGCCCGCGTCACCGAGCCCGGGCCGCCGCGGCGTCCCGTCCGGAGGAGACCTGGTGCTGCACACGCTCGACGCCCCGGCCGTGCGCACCTGGTGCCAGCTCGCCCTGCGCGCGCTCGGCCAGGCCCGCGAGGAGATCGACGCGCTCAACGTCTATCCCGTCCCGGACGGCGACACCGGCACCAACCTCTACCTGACCGTCGAGTCCGCCGCCGCCGAGGTGGAGAGCCGCTTCGCCGACCCCGCCGCCGACCCGGCCCCCGGGCTGGCCGAGACGGTCCGGGCGATGGCCCGCGGCGCGCTGATCGGGGCCCGGGGCAACTCCGGGGTGATCCTCGCCCAGTGGCTGCGCGGCACCGCCGAGACGCTCGCCGAGGGCGGCGGCGCCGACCAGCTGCGGGCCGCCCTGCAGCGGGCCGCGGACTCCGCCTACCAGGCCGTCGCGGAGCCCGTCGAGGGCACCCTGCTGACCGTCGCCCGGGTCGCGGCCCGGGAGGTCGTCCGGGCCGGGGACGGGCTCGCGCAGGTCGCCGACACCGCCTACCGGGCCGCCCGGGACGCGCTGCGGCACACCCCCGAGCAGCTCGCCGTCCTGGCCGAGAACGGGGTGGTGGACGCCGGCGGGCGCGGCCTGGTGGCCGTCCTCGGCGCGCTCGCCGACGCCGTCGCCGGGCAGCAGCCGATGGGGCCGGTCGCACTGCGCGGGGACGTCCGGGCCCTGGAGAGCTGCGAGACGCACCTGCGGCCGCCCGGCCCCGGCCACCCCGCCTTCGAGGTCATCTACCTGCTGGACGCCCCCGACGAGGCGCTGCCCGCGCTGCGCGAGCGGCTAGGCGGGCTCGGCGACTCGCTGGTGATCGGCGGCGGCGACGGCCTGTGGAACGTCCACGTCCACGTGGACGACGCGGGCGCCGCCGTGGAGGCCGGGGTCGGCGCCGGCCGCCCGCACCAGATCCGGATCACCCACTTCGCCGAGGCCGCCGCCCGTTCCGGCACCGCCGCCGAGCGCGGCGAACGCGAGGAACGGGCCCGAGCGGTGCTCTCGGTGGTCTCCGGCGAGGGCCTGGCGGAGCTCTGCGAGCAGGCCGGCGCCGTCGTCCTGCACGCCGACCCGGACCGCCCGCCGGCCAGCGCCGAACTCGCCGACGCGGTGCGCCGCTCGGCCGCCCGCGAGGTCGTCCTGCTGCTCAACGACCCCGAACTGCGCGCCGCCGCCGGGGCCGCCGCCGACCAGCTGCGCGAGGAAGGGGTGCGGATCGCCGTCCTGCCCACCCGCTCGCCGGTGCAGGGGCTGGCCGCGCTCGCGGTGCACGAGGGCGGTCGCCGCTTCGACGAGGACGTGGTCGCCATGACCTCCGCCGCCGGCGCCACCCGCTACGCGGAGCTGGCCGTCGCCGAGGGGGAGTCCTGGACGATGGCGGGGGTCTGCCAGGCCGGGGACGTGCTCGGGCTGATCGACGGCGACGTCGCGGTGATCGGCGCCGGGCTGGCCGAGGTCGGCGAGAGCGTGCTGGACCGGATGCTCGGGGCCGGCGGCGAACTCGTCACCCTGGTCCTCGGCGGCGGCACCGACGAGGCGCTCGCCGACCGGCTGGTCGCCCACGTCCGGCACCGTCGGCCCGAGGTGGACGCGGTGGTCTTCCACGGCGGGCAGGAACCGGCACCGCTGCTCATCGGGGTGGAGTAGGGGCGGGAGCGGGGGCCGCCGCTGGCCCGGTTTGTCGGCCCGGTGGTGTAAACAAGGCGCTGATGGGCGCTCTCGATGAACCACTGACCAAGCTCGTCGGCGACCGCACCGCGAAGGTGCTCGCCGACAGCCTCAAGCTGCGCACGGTCGGGGACCTGCTGCACCACTACCCGCGCCGCTACGTCGAGCGCGGCCAGCTCACCAGCCTGGACGAGCTGGAGGTCGACGAGCACGTCACCGTGCTGGCCCGGATCGAGAAGGTCACCCTGATCCCGTTCCGCGGCCGCAAGGGCGACCGGCTGGAGGTGGTCGTCACCGACGGCCGCAGCCGGCTCTCGCTGGTCTTCTTCAACCAGGGCTGGCGGCAGAAGGAGCTCAGGGCCGGCGCCCAGGGCCTGTTCGCGGGCAAGGTCGGGGTCTTCAACCGGACCCGCCAGCTGGTCTCGCCGGACTACCAGCTGCTCGACGAGGACGCCGGCTCCGACGCCGCGCGGCAGTTCGCCGGCCGGCTCATCCCGGTGTACGGCGCCAGCGCGCAGATGCCCAGCTGGAAGCTGTCGATCTGCGTCGAGACGGCGCTCACCAAGCACCTCGGCGACGTCGGCGAACCGCTGCCCGCCGAACTGCGCGAGCGGCACGACCTGATCCCGCTGCCCGAGGCGCTGGAGCTGATCCACCGTCCGCGCGGCCACGCCGACCGCGAGCGCGCCCAGAGCCGGCTGCGCTGGGACGAGGCCTTCGTGCTCCAGGTCGCCCTCGCCCAGCGCCGGGCCGCCGACTCCGCCCTGCCCGCCAAGCCGCGCAGGGCCCGCGAGGGCGGCCTGCTGGACGCCTTCGACGCCCGGCTGCCGTTCACCCTCACCGAGGGGCAGCGGAAGGTCGCCGCCGAGATCGCCGCCGACCTCGCCACCGACCACCCGATGCACCGCCTCCTCCAGGGCGAGGTCGGCTCCGGCAAGACGATGGTCGCGCTGCGCGCCATGCTCGCCGTGGTGGACGCGGGCGGCCAGGCGGTGCTGCTGGCGCCCACCGAGGTGCTCGCCCAGCAGCACCACCGCTCGGTCGTCGAGATGATGGGGGACCTCGCCGAGGGCGGCATGCTCGGCGGCTCCGACCTCGGCACCCGGGTGGTGCTGCTGACCGGCTCGATGGGCGTCCCGGCCCGCCGCCAGGCGCTGCTGGACATGGCCTGCGGGGACGCCGGGATCGCCATCGGCACCCATGCGCTGATCGAGGACAAGGTGCAGTTCCAGGACCTCGGCCTGGTCGTGGTGGACGAGCAGCACCGCTTCGGCGTCGAGCAGCGGGACGCGCTGCGCGCCAAGGGCGAGCAGCCGCCGCACCTGCTGGTGATGACCGCCACCCCGATCCCGCGCACCGTCGCGATGACGGTCTTCGGGGACCTGGAGACCTCCGTCCTGGACCAGCTGCCGGCCGGCCGCTCGCCGATCTCCACCCACGTCGTCCCGGCGCTGGAGAAGCCCAACTTCCTCACCCGGGCCTGGGAACGGGTCCGTGAGGAGGTCGCCAAGGGCCACCAGGCGTACGTGGTCTGCCCCCGGATCGGGGACGAGGAGCCCGCGGCCGACCCGAAGAAGAAGAAGAAGCGCAAGGCCGCCGAGGACGGCTTCGAGGAGGTCGCCGACGCGGGCGCGGAGAGCGACGAACGGCGGCCGCCGCTCTCGGTGGTGGAGACGGCCGAGAAGCTGGCGAAGGGCCCGCTGAGCGGTCTGCGGGTGGAGATCCTGCACGGCCGGCTCGCGCCGGAGGCCAAGGACGAGGTGATGCGCCGCTTCACGGCCGGCGAGGTGGACGTGCTGGTCGCCACCACGGTGATCGAGGTCGGCGTCAACGTCCCCAACTCCACCGCGATGGTGATCATGGACGCCGACCGCTTCGGCGTCTCCCAGCTCCACCAGCTGCGCGGCCGGGTCGGGCGCGGCAGCGCGCCGGGCCTGTGCCTGCTGGTCAGCGAGATGCCCGCGGGCAGCGCCGCGCGGGCCCGGCTGGACGCGGTGGCCGGCACCCTGGACGGCTTCGAGCTGTCCCGGATCGACCTCGAACAGCGCCGCGAGGGCGACGTGCTGGGCCAGGCCCAGTCCGGGGTGAAGTCCTCGCTCAAGGTGCTCTCGGTACTGGAGGACGAGGAGGTCATCCTGACCGCCCGCACCGAGGCCACCCGACTGGTCGCCGAGGACCCGGACCTGGCCGCCCACCCGGAGCTGCGCACCGCGCTGGAGAGCCTGCTCGACGAGGACCGCGCGGCCTACATGGAGAAGGGCTGAGCCGCCTCCGGACGGGCTGCGCGGCCCCGGGATTGTCAGACCCCCGGGAGAGAATGAAGGTGTTCAGGGCGCACCCCCAAGGTGCGTACCTGGCACGACACTTGGGGGTCAAGCCATGGCATTCCGTCATCTCAACGAGCTCCCGCTGGGCGACAAGGTCTTCCGGATCGAACTCGCCAGCGACGACGACCGCGAGGTCACCCTCACCCTGACCGGCTGGCGCGAGGGGGCGGCCGCCGCACCGCTCGCCTCGGGCAAGCTCCGCCTGCCGGTCGAGGACGTCGCCTCGCTGCGGATCGCGCTCAACCGCGCGCTGCGGGCGCTGGCGATCGTCGCCGACGTCTCCGAGCCCATCCCCGACCGCGACGTGCTGCGCGAGCTGTACCCCGGCCACGGCGCCCCCTGGGTGCCGCAGCACGAGGAGGAGCTGGTCCGGCGCTTCCACGAGGGCGAGACCGTCGCCCGGATCGCCGCCCGCTTCGGCCGCACGCCCGACTCCGTCCGGACCAAGCTGCGCGAGCTCGGGCACGACCCGCGCCGCCCCGAGTTCTGCCCGCCCGACGGCTGCCTGTCCTGGTCCCGCTACGCCTCGCCGGCCCTGCTCGGCGCGGGCGCCCCGGCCCAGTCGGCGGGCTCCGAGGCGAGCTGACCACCCGAGTGCGCGGCCGCGGCCCGGTGGGGGATTC
>NZ_JBHVET010000327.1:0-8747 GCF_042802135.1 Kitasatospora sp. NPDC057512 | reverse complement strand
GTGCGCGCCCTGCTGGCCGACCCGGCCCGCCGCGAGCGGCAGGTGGCGGCCGGCCGGCAGCAGGCCGACACCTGGCCGGACGAGGCCGCCACCGTCGCCCAGGTGCTCAGCACCTACGACGAGCTGGTGCAGCGCGGCTAGGTCTGCTCCTAGACCGTGGCCCGCTCGACCCGGTCGGTGGCCGGGCCGTCCGGCTGGGCGGACAGGTACGCCGCGCCGCAGGCGGTCAGCCGCAGGGCGGTGTCGATCAGCGGGACGTGGCTGAAGGCCTGGGGGAAGTTGCCGACCTGGCGCTTGAGCCGCGGGTCCCACTCCTCGGCGAGCAGGCCGACGTCGTTGCGCAACGCGAGCAGCCGGTCGAACAGCTCGCGGGCCTCCTGGACCCGGCCGATCATGGCGAGGTCGTCGGCGAGCCAGAACGAGCAGGCCAGGAAGGCGCCCTCGTGGCCGGAGAGGCCGTCCACGTTGTTGCCGGACTCGTCGTGGGTCGGGTAGCGCAGGACGAAGCCGTCCTCGGTGGACAGTTCGCGCTGGATGGCCTCGATGGTGCCGATGACGCGCTTGTCGTCGGCGGGCAGGAAGCCGACCTGGGGGATCAGCAGCAGCGAGGCGTCCAGCTCCCTGCCGCCGTAGTACTGGGTGAAGGTGTTGCGCTCCGGGTCGTAGCCCTTCTCGCAGACGTCCGCGTGGATGGTGTCGCGCAGCGTGCGCCAGCGCTCCAGGTGGCCGCCGGTGGGCTCGTCCTCGGGGGTCTGCTCCAGGAGTTTGATGGTGCGGTCGACGGCGACCCAGGCCATGACCTTGGAGTGGACGAAGTGGCGGCGGGGGCCGCGGACCTCCCAGATGCCCTCGTCGGGGTTCTGCCAGTGGTCCTCGAGGTAGTCGATCAGGCGCAGTTGGAGCTGGTGGGCGTGGTCGTTGCGGACGAGGCCGGTCATGTGGGCGAGGTGGAGGGCTTCGACGACTTCGCCGTAGACGTCGAGTTGGAGTTGTCCGGCGGCGCCGTTGCCGGTGCGGACGGGCTGGGAGCCCTCGTAGCCGGGCAGCCAGTCGAGTGAGGACTCGGTGAGCTCGCGTTCGCCGGCGATGCCGTACATGATCTGGAGGTTCTCGGGGTCGCCGGCGACGGCCCGCAGGAGCCATTCGCGCCAGGCCTTGGCCTCGTCGCGGTAGCCGGTGCGCAGCAGGGAGGAGAGGGTGATGGCGGCGTCGCGCAGCCAGGTGTAGCGGTAGTCCCAGTTGCGTTCGCCGCCGATGTCCTCGGGCAGGGAGGTGGTGGGGGCGGCGACGATGCCGCCGGTGGGGGCGTAGGTGAGGCCCTTGAGGGTGATGAGGGAGCGGATCACGGCTTCGCGGTAGGGGCCCTGGTAGGTGCACTGGTCGGCCCAGTCGTGCCAGAAGTCGGCGGTGGCGTCGAGCATGTCCTCGGCGTCGGGGGCGTTGGGGGCGTCGAGGTGGGAGGCCTGCCAGGTGAGGGCGAAGGCGATCCGCTCGCCGGCGGTGACGGTGAAGTCGGCGTAGGTGGTGAGGTCGCGGCCGTAGGTCTCGGCCTCGCCGTCCAGCCAGACGGAGTCGGGTCCGGCGACGGCGACGGTGCGGTGGCCGCCGTCGGCCTGCTCGACGCGGTGCACCCAGGGCACCACCCGGCCGTAGGAGAAGCGCATCCGCAGCGCGGAGCGCATCCGTACGGTGCCGGAGACGCCCTCGACGATCCGGATCAGTTGCGGGGCGGCGGTACCGCGCGGGGGCATGAAGTCCACCACCCGCACGGTGCCGCCGTCGGTGTCCCACTCGTGCTCCAGGATCAGCGAGTCGCCCCGGTAGCGGCGGCGGTCGGCGGGCCCGGCCGGGGCGGCGGTGCCGCCGCCGGGGCCGAGCCGCCAGAAGCCGTGCTCGTCGGTCCCCAGCAGGCCCGCGAAGACCGCAGGGGAGTCGAAGCGGGGCAGGCAGAGCCAGTCGACGGAGCCGTCCCGGCCGACTAGGGCGGCGGTCTGCATGTCGCCGATCAGCGCGTAGTCCTCGATGCGGGCGGGCACGGGCGTTCTCCAGAGTGGTGCGGAAGGGATGGGAGTGAAGGGATGGGAGCGAAGGGGTACGGAAGAAGCGCGGTCAGCCCTTGGACGAGCCGGAGTTGGCGTCGCGCACGAAGTGCCGCTGGAAGCAGAAGAACAGCAGCGCCACCGGGAGGGTGGAGACGAGCGCGGCCGCCAGCTTGAGCGGGTACTGGGTGCCGGAGCCGAGGCCGCCGGCGACGAAGTGGGCGAGTCCGGTGGTCAGGGTGTCGTGGTCGCTGGACTGGGTGGAGACCAGGAAGTGGGTGAACTCGTTCCAGGAGCCCTGGAAGGAGAGCACGGTGAGGGTGATCAGGGAGGGCCGGGACATCGGCAGCACGACCGACCAGAAGATCCGGAAGGTTCCGGCGCCGTCGATCCGCGCCGCCTCCTCGATCTCGCGCGGCACCGACTCGAAGAACTGCTTCATGATGAAGATCCCGGCGGCGTCGACCAGCAGGGGCAGGACCATCCCGCTGTAGGTGTCGAACATGCCGAAGCTCTTCAGCACCAGGAACTTGGGGATCAGCAGTACCACGCCCGGCACCGCCATGACGGCGAGCACGAAGCCGAAGAGCAGCCGCCGGCCGGGGAACCTGATCCGGGCCAGCGCGTAGCCCGCCATCGAGTCGAACAGCACCCGGCCGGCCGTGACCAGGACGGTCACCACCACGCTGTTGCCCAGCCAGCGCAGGAACGGGACGTTCTCCACGCCGTCCGCCAGCCCGAGCAGCCGCCGGTAGGAGGCGAGGGTGCCGCCGTCCGGGAGCAGCGACATCGGGTGGGCGGCCGCGTCCGGGTCGGTCTTGAAGCTGTTCACCAGTTGCAGCAGGAACGGCAGCAGGTAGACCAGTGCGAAGCCGGTCAGGGCCGCGTAGCCGAGGAGGCGCAGCGGTCGGGGGAAGCGGCCGAGGACCGGCCGGTCCTCGGCCCGCGGGGCGTCAGTGCGCGGCACGGCGGGCTCCCTTCCGGCCGGTCCCCGGCTTGCCGTCCCGTTCCCGCAGCACCCACCGCTGGACGGCGGTGAGCAGCAGGATCAGGCCGAGCAGGACGAACGCGATGGCGGCGCCCTGACCGTAGTCGGCGTTGTCGAAGCCGGAGGAGTAGGACAGGTAGGCGGGGGTGAGGGTGGTGTTGCCGGGGGCGCCCTTGCCCATCACGTAGACCTGGTCGAAGACCTGCCAGGTGGAGATCAGGCCGAGGGTCAGGACGAGGAACAGGACGGGCCGCAGCGCGGGCAGGGTGACGTGGCGCAGCAGTTGGCGGCGGTTGACGCCGTCCAGGGCGGCGGCCTCCTCCAGTTCGCGGGGGATGTCCTGGAGGGCGGCGAGGAAGATCAGCATGAAGGTGCCGGAGGTGGTCCAGACCGCCATCAGGATCAGGGTGGACATCGCGACGGAGGGCCCGGCGAACCACTCGGACCAGGAGAGTCCGAGCGGCCCGCCGGCGGTCGGCGCGGGCTGGTCGACGCCGAACCGGCCGAGTACCAGCCAGACCAGTCCGCGCGGGTCGGCGAACCAGTTCGGCCCCTGGACGCCGAGCCAGCCGAGCATCCGGTTGACGGCGCCGCTGCCCTGGAAGAGGAAGAGGAAGACCGTCGAGACGGCGATCGAGCTGGTGACGGACGGGAAGTAGAACACCGTGCGCAGGGCGCCGCGGCCGCGCAGCATCCGCTGGTTGACGGCGATGGCGAGGAAGAGCGCCAGCACGGTCTGGAGCGGCACGGTCAGTACCACGTAGTACAGGGTGTTGCGCAGCGAGGTGGCGAACAGGGTGCGGTCCAGGCCGTCCTGGGTGAACAGCCGCCGGTAGTTGTCCAGGCCGACGAAGTCCGCGCTGCCGCTGAAGGGGTTGGACTGGCCGTCCCAGTGCAGCAGGCTGACCCACAGGGCCATCGCGATGGGCAGGACCATGAAGAGCCCGAGGACGAGGACCATGGGGCCGGTGAACAGCCAGCCCCACGCTCCCTCGCGCAGGCCGCTCCCGGCCTTCGTACCGGAAGTACCGGAAGTACCGGAAGTACCGGAAGTACCAGAAGTACCGGACGTACGGGCGGTGCGGGCAGTACGGGCGGCGCTCTTACTTGGCATTCTTGAGCGCCTGCTCGCCGTTGCGCTGGAGGCTGCCCAGGACGGCCGCCGGGTCACCGGTCTTCAGCGACTGGAGGTCGGTGTTGAACTGGGTGAGCACCTGGTTGAACCCGGGGATGGTGACCGGCGGCTGGGAGGTGGCGACGCCGTCGACCCAGGCCTTGGACTCCGGGTACTGCTGGGCGTAGGTGGCCAGCGCGCTGGTGCGCGAGGGCATCACGCCGAAGGCCTTGGAGAACTCCAGCTGCTGGTCGGCGCTGGTCAGGTGCTTGACCAGGTCGACGCCGGCGGCCTGGTGGGTGCTCTTGGCGGCGATGCCCCAGCAGTTGCTGAAGGCCAGGGTGCCGGGGCCGGCCGGGCCGGCGGGCAGCGGGAGCACCTTGTACGGGACGTTCGGGTAGTCCTTGGCCATCGCCCCCTTCAGCCAGTTGCCCTCGATGGTCATCGCGGCCTTGCCCTTGCCGAGCGCCTCGCCGCCCCAGCCGGCGTCCACCTCGGCGACGTACTTGGCGGAGCCGGCCTTCATCATGGACTGGAGGTACTCCAGCGCCTGCTTGTTGGCCGGGCTGTCGGCGGTCATCGTCTTCTGCTCGGGGTCGGTGATCCAGCCGCCGGCCTCCTTCAGCAGGGCGCCGACCCGCTGGTAGTCGGGGGCGGTGACGAGGCCCGTGACGCCGTCCTTGGTGAGCTTGGCGGCGTCGTCGGAGAGCTGCTGCCAGGTGGTCGGGTAGTCGGCCTCGGTCAGGCCGGCCTGCTTCCAGAGGTCGGTGTTGATCGCCAGGCCCAGGGTGGAGCTGTCCTTGGGCAGGCAGGTGAGCTTGCCGTCGTGGCTGAAGGCCTTGCGCAGCTGCTCGGAGAAGTCCGCGGCGTCGGGTATCCGGTCGCCGTAGGCGTAGAGCGAGCCGCCCTTGGCGTAGTTCGCGAACTGGTCGGAGTTGACGTAGAAGAGGTCCGGCGGGGTGCCGCCGGCGAAGGCCTGGCCGAGCTGCTGGTTGATGTTGCTGGCGATCTGCACCGTGACGGTGTTGCCGGTCTGCTGTGCCCAGGCGGCGGTGGCCGCCTTGACCGCGGCGGTCTCGGCCTCGCCGGAGGTGGCGATCAGCACCGTCAGGTCCTGCTTGCCGCCGGAGGACTGCTTGGCCGTCGAGTCGCCGAAGCCGCCGGAGGAGGAGCAGCCGGTGACGGCGCCGAGGGCGACGGCCGCGAAGACGGCGGCCGCGGCGAGGGTACGGGAGGTGGCCATGCGGGATCTCCTTGCGAGGGTGGGTGGGGGGAGGGGAGATGGCTCGGGGGAGCGGTGTCACACGCTTTCGCGGAGCACCAGTTCCGGTTCCAGGAGGACGTGTTCGGTCGGCCGTTGCCGGTCGCCGAGCCGGTCGAGCAGGAGCCGCATGCACTCGCGGCCGACCGCGTCGAGCGGCTGGGCGAGGCTGGACAGCGAGGGGAAGAGCAGGGGGGCGATCGGCGAGTCGTCGAAGCCGATGACGGCCGCCTCCGGGCCGGGGGTGCGGCCGTCGTGCCGCAGGGCCTGGTACCAGCCGAGGGCCAGGGTGTCGCTGGCGGCCACGACCGCGGTCGCGCCGGCCGCGAGCAGCCGCTCGGCGGCCTCGGTGGCGCGCTCCGGGTCGTCCGGGCTCTCGGCCCGGCGGCCCCGGGTGGGCAGGCCGAGTTCGCGCATGGTGCTCTGCCAGCCGCGGGCGCGGTCGTCGCCGACGCCGGAGCCCTTGGGCCAGCCGAGGAAGCCGATCCTGCGGTGGCCGAGCCCGGCCAGGTGCCGGACGGCGGCCGAGGTCCCGGCGGCGCCGTCCACGTCGACCCAGTCGCCGACGTCCCGGCCGCTCCAGGTGCGGCCGAAGGCGACGTACGGGACGCCCTGCTCGTGCAGCCAGCCCTGGCGGCGGTCGCCGCGGTCGGTGCCGCTGAGCACGAAGCCGTCCGCGCCGTGCTCGTCCAGCAGCTGCCGGTAGCTGGTGAGCTCGTCGTCCCCGGGGGCGACGGCGAACAGCACCACCCGGTAGCCGGCCCGGTCGGCGGCCTCGGAGAGCGAGTGCAGGAACCGGTCCAGGACGGGGGTCGCGACGCCGGTGCTGCTGGAGCGGATGCCGTAGCCGATCAGCCGACTGGCCCTGGTCTTCAGGGCCTGCGCGGCCCGGTGCGGCCGGTAGCCGAGCTCGTCGATGGCGCGCCGGACCCGCTCCAGCGTCTGCGGGCGCAGCAGCTCGGGCGAGTTGATCGCGTTGGAGACCGTCTGGCGGCCCACGCCGGCCCGGGCGGCGACCATTTCGAGGGTCACGGCGGACCCTGCCCTGGGCCGGGGCGATGAGTGTGCATGCATGACGGCGATCCTAGGTTCTGTCTCCATCGACATGAATGTTGGAGCGTTCCAATCCGGGGTTCCATCATCCCCACCAGGGGGGTTAATGTCTTGGAACGCTCCAACGGCAGAAAGGTTGCGCCCGGGTGGAAGCAACTGTCAAGCCCCCAGCAGAGGATGAAGAGACCATGTCAGCGATAGAAGCGATTGAACTGCAGCCGTTCCTGCACGACGCCCGGCTCTCCGTGGCCGCCCCGAGCTTCTGCGCCTCCCGCCCCGACGGCCGGTTCGCCGGGGGAGCGGACGGCTTCTTCCACGGGGACCGCCGGATCCTCTCCCGCCTGGAGGCCACCGTCCCCGGCGTCCCCAACGCACCCGTCGCCACCGCCGAGGGCCCGGACGGCAGCACCACCTTCGTCACCGTGCTGCGCGGCCTCGCCGAGCAGACCGCCGACCCCGCCACCACCCTGGAACGCCGCCGCGAACTGCGCCCCGGACGCCTCACCGAGCGCTACACCGTCCACAACGGCGGCGACCTCACCGCCCGGCTGCGCCTGGACCTGCGCGCCGAGAGCGACTTCGCCGCGATGGACACCGTCAAGGCCGGCCGCGCCGACACCCCGCTGACCCCCGGCGCCGACGGCGACGACGCACTGCGCTGGAGCCGGGGCCCGCTCACCGCCGTCCTCGCCCTCACCCCGGCCCCCGACCACCTCGACCCCGCCACCGGCACCGCCGGCTACGACATCGAACTCGCCCCCGGCCAGTCCTGGCACGCCGTCCTGGAATGCACCGCCGAACACGCCGAGGGCGACCTCTTCCCCGCCCCGCCCGCCGACGCCGCCCCCTGGCGCACCCCCGAGGTCACCGGCCGCGAACACCACCTCGGCCACTGGCTCGCCCGCTCCCACCGGGACCTGCGCGGCCTGCTGCTCACCGACCCGCTGAGCCCCGCCGACACCTTCCTCGGCGCCGGCGCGCCCTGGTTCCTCACCCTGTTCGGCCGCGACTCGCTCTGGGCGGCCCGGATGCTCCTCCCGCTCGGCACCGAGCTCGCCGCCGGCACCCTGCGCACCCTGGCCCGGCGTCAGGGCCGCGCCGTCGACCCGGCCACCGAGGAGCAGCCCGGCAAGATCCTGCACGAGGTCCGCCGCGCCGGGCAGCACCTCGACAACGGCGCCCACCTGCCGCCCTGCTACTTCGGCACCGCCGACGCCACCCCGCTCTGGCTCGTCCTGCTGCACGACGCCTGGCGCTGGGGCCTGCCCGCCGACCAGGTCGAGGAACTCCTCCCGCACGCCGAGGCCGCCCTCGACTGGCTGGAGCGGTACGCCGACGCGGACGGCGACGGCTTCCTGGAGTACGTGGACAGCACCGGCAGCGGCCTGTCCAACCAGGGCTGGAAGGACTCCTCCGACAGCATCCGCTTCCGCGACGGCCGGATCGCCGACGCCCCGATCGCGCTCAGCGAGGTCCAGGCCTACGCCCACGAGGCGGCGGTCAAGGCGGCCGACCTGCTGGAGGCCTTCGGCCGCCCCGGCGCCGAGCACTGGCGGCAGTGGGCCGAGCGGCTGCGCGCACGCTTCCGCGACAGCTTCTGGACCGAGGACGGGCACGGCCGCTACCCCGTGGTCGCCCTCGACGGCGACAAGCGCCGGGTCGACTCGGTCGCCTCCAACATGGGCCACCTGCTCGGCACCGGCCTGCTCGACGCCGAGGAGAGCGCCCTGGTCGCCGCCCGGCTCACCGCCCCGGGCATGGACAGCGGCTACGGGCTGCGCACCCTGGACGCCGCCGCGGCCGGCTTCAACCCGCTCGGCTACCACACCGGTTCGGTCTGGCCGCACGACAGCGCCATCGCCGTCCACGGCCTGGCCAAGGCCGGACTGCACCAGGCCGCCGAGCCGCTGGCCGCCGGACTGGTGCGCGCCGCCGCGGGCTTCGACCACCGGCTGCCCGAACTCTTCGGCGGCCACCCGCGCGAGCACTACGCCCGGCCCGTCCCGTACCCGGCGTCCTGCCGCCCGCAGGCCTGGGCCGCCGCCTCCGCCGTCACGGTCCTCCAGTCGCTGCTCGGCCTGGAGGCCGACGCGCCGGGCCGCCGGCTGACGGTCCGGGCGCGGGTGCCCGCCGGGTACGAGTCGCTGCGGATCGACGGGCTGACGGTGGCCGGACTGCCGATCGAGGTGGCCACCGACCACACCGGCGCGGTCCGGCTGCGGGCGCCCGAGGGCTTCACCGTCACCGTGACGGACTGAGCTCCGGGCATCCGACGGCCCGACCGTCGGCTCC
>NZ_JBHVET010000326.1:0-8800 GCF_042802135.1 Kitasatospora sp. NPDC057512 | reverse complement strand
CCCCAGCGGTGGGAAACCCCGGTGCCGGAGCTGCCCGGAACTGCCATGCTGACCTGCCATGAACTACGAACTCCTGCTCCTCGGCGGCGGATCGGGCGTCGGGAAGTCGACCGTCGGCTTCGAGGTCTCGGTGGCGCTGCGGGCGCGCGACACGGCGCACTGCCTCATCGAGGGGGACTTCATGGACCAGATCCACCCCGCCCCCGACGGCGACCCCCACCGTACGGCGATCACCGAACGGAACATCGCCGCCGTCTGGTCGAACTACGCCGCCCTCGGACAGCGTCGCCTCGTCTACACCAACACCGTGAGCATCCTCGAAGCGCCGATGATCAGCCGCGCCATGGGCGGCGGGGCGGTACGGGCCACCTGCGTCCTGCTCACGGCGGAGGAGGAGACCGTGCGCCGGCGGCTCGCCCAGCGCGAGACCGGCTCCCAACTGGCCGCCCACATCGAGCGGAGCCTGTTCATGGCGCGCCACCTGGACGAGCGGGCACCGGCCGGCGCGGTCCGCGTCCCGACCGACGACCGGTCGGTCGAGGACCTCGCCCAGGACGTCCTCCGAGCCGCCGCCTGGTAGCGGCGGGACCCCGCAAAACGGTTGGCGGGGCGCCGCCCGCCCCGGTGAGAATGGGCGGATGATCGCCGCCGCGCCCCAGGGCCCCGTCCAGCCGCCACCCGTCGTCACCGAGCTCGCGGCCGGACGGCCGGTACGGGCCGTCTGGGAGAACGAACTCGGCGGACTGACCTTCCAACTCGGCCACGGCGACACCCGCCAGTTCGTGAAGTGGACGCCGGTCGGCGGCGGCACCGGCATCGACCTCGCGGCGGAGGCGGTCCGCCTGCGCTGGGCGGCAAGCTTCGCCGTGGTGCCGCCGGTCGTCGCCGAGGGCGCCGACGAGACGGGGACCTGGCTCCTCACCCAGGGCCTGCCCGGCCGGTCCGCCGTGGACGAGCACTGGAAGCGCGACCCCGCCACCGCCGTCCGCGCCATCGGCGCCGGCCTGCGGGCGCTCCACGACGCGCTGCCCGTCGCGGACTGCCCCTTCGACTGGTCCGCCGAAGCACGCCTCGCGAACGCGCGCGCCAAGGCCGAAGCGGGCCGCACCGACCCGGCCGACTGGCCGGAGGAACTGCGGCACCACGGCACCGTCGAACGCGCCCTGGCCACCCTCGCCGACATCCCCCCGATCGACCGCCTCGTCGTCTGCCACGGCGACGCCTGCGCCCCCAACACCCTGATCGGCGACGACGGCACCCACACCGGCCACGTCGACCTCGGCACCCTCGGCCTCGCCGACCGCTGGGCCGACCTCGCCATCGCCACCTGGAGCACCCAGTGGAACTACGGCCCGGGCTGGGAGGAGTCTCTTCTCGACGCCTACGGCATCGACCCGGACCCGGAACGGAGCGCCTACTACCGGCTGCTGTGGGAACTGACGGACTGAGCCCCGAGCCGACCGGGCGGCAACAGCCGCGGTTCTCGAGCAACCGGGGCCTGCCGAGATCCCCTGCCGCACCCGCGTGTGATCGGTAGACGGTGGCACCTTCCCGACGGGGCCGGACCTGGTCGAGATCCGACTCTCCCCGGTCGAGCGACGCGCTCAACGGGCACCGGCTGCTCCGGAACCCGGTGCCGAGGGAGCGAGCAGGGCCGAGCCGGGGAGCGGGTGCGGCTCTACCGCAAGGGCCACCCGTTCGCCGGGTGGTCGAGCCAGGCGGTGTGCCCCTCGGGCGTGACGGTCAAGCCGAACCGCTCCGGCCCGGGGCGGTCGTTGTCGAGCCACCAGCGGAGCGGCCTCGACCTCCTCCCAGAGCCGGCGCCGGCCGTGCTGCCACACCGTGTAGCGCTCGGTGTTCTCGCGGCCGTCCCAGTCGACGGCCGCCCACGAGCCGCCGTCGGTCGTTGCCACCCAGAGCCGGGTCACCACGCCTTCGACCTCGGGGCCGTGGTGCCAGGCGTACCAGAGGTCGCCGAGGCGGTGGCCGAGGGCGAACTGGGTCTCGAAGGCGGAATCCGCGACAGCCCACGGGTCGAGGGCGGTCGTGGACTCGGCGGGCACGTGCTCGTCCAGGGCGACGTCCCGGAAGAGCCGGAGGTCGAGGCGCTGGGTACGCATCAGCATGAAGGCACTGTCGGGGGAGTAACGGCCGCTGGCAGTCCCGTCGTCGCCGACGGTGAGGCGGAGCAGGCCCCCGCAGACCCAAGGGTTCTCCCACGGAGTGAGCACCGCTCCACCGGTCCTGGTCTGGCTGATCCAGGCATGGGGAACGCGTCTGACGGAGCACGTCGCCACGACGCGGTCGTACGGAGCCTGGACGCTCCACCCCAGAGTTCCGTCACCATGGACAACGGTGGGGGCGTAGCCGTTGGCCTTGAGGTGGGACCGGGCGAGCTCGACTACCGCGGAGTCGATCTCGATCGACGTCACGTTGGTGTCGCCCAGTCGGTGGGAGAGGAGAGCGGCGTTGAAGCCGGTGCCGGTGCCGATCTCCAGAACTCGCATTCCCGGTGTGAGGTCCAGGAGTTCGAGCATTCGGAAGACGATCGACGGAGCAGAGGCCGAGGACGACGGAAGGGCGTCGGACAGGTCCTCCGGTTCCTGCCCGTCGTCGATCTGCGTCACCACCGGCTCGTCCGTGTAGGCGGCGGCGATCCAGCGATCGAGTTCGTATTCTCGGTCGCACGGTACGAGACAGCCGTCCTCGCCGTTGAGCCAGATCCGGTCGGGGAGGAACCGGTGGCGGGGGGCCGCCTCGGCGGCCTTGCGCCACTCCGGGGCCACCTCATGCCCGAGAAAGCGGGAGACAGCGTGGAGCAGGCCGCGCACGGCGGCCTGCTCGCAGACGCTCGATCGAGTCGTCACTTGTCCTTCTCGCCACCCTTGCCGTGCTTTCCGGACTTCGCGCCCGACGAAGTGTCCTGGGTGGACTTGCTCGTACCGAAGTCCTTGTTGCCGGCGTGCTTGCCCTGACCGCCGTCGTTGGCGCCGCTGCCGCCGCCGGAGCTTCCGCCCTTGCCGAGGCCCCATCCCATGGGAATCTCCTACCTGGTCGTGATGGTCGTCGTGGAGTTGTGGCCGGTCGGCCCGCTCACCGGCATGTCCGGCCCGGGTCCCGGCGGCGCCGGCGGCCTCGGGGGTTTGGGCTGTGGGGTGGTCACGTGTCCGCTCCTGTCGTTCGCCGCGTCGGCCTGTCACGGCCGTTCTGGGACTGCCGAGTTCGATCCGGCGTCGCCTGTTGTCCGCACCGGCGGTCGTACATCCAGAATCGCGTCACCGAATGCGGTCGGCGATATCCAGACGGTAATCTCACTGTGGGATGGATCGATTGACGAGGGGTTCGCCTCATGGGTACTGCGCTCGAACCGATCAGGCTGGCCGACCTTGCCTGGCAGAACGAGCAGGTGCGGTGCGCGCTGCGGGACCGCGATGTCGCCGCGCTGTTCCGCTATGTGCAGCACCACAGCGGCGCGAGTCAGGCCCGGTTGGCGGTTCAGGTGGGGATGACGCAAGGCCGGGTGAACGAGATCCTCAACGGCCGTCGGCTGGTGACGAAGCTGAACGTCTTCGAGCGGATCGCCGACGGACTCAACCTTCCCGATGATGCGCGGCGGCTACTCGGGCTGGCGCCACGGTCGGACGGCCGACGGGCGTCCGGATCCGCCTTCGATCTGGCAGCTTTTCCTGAGATCGTCCGTGTATACGGCGACCAGGAATCGGCGTCCGCCGAGATCCGGTGTGCGGCGGTATCGGCAGCCGAACTGGACGTGCTGGCCGTGCGAGGCCTCGGCCTCCTAGCCCTGCGCGATTCGCTGCTGCGTCAGCACCTGCGCCGCGATGGCGGCCCCTCCCCCCGCTTGCGGGTGCTACTCCTTGATCCGGAGTCGCCGGCTGCCGAGTTCCGTGCCGCCGAGATCGGAGAATCCACGGCTTCGCTGGCCGGAGGTATCCGACTGGCGGAGGCCCGGCTACGGGAGCTGTCCGACTACGGACAGGTCGAGGTCTACCGGTATCGCACGATGCCTGTGTGGCGGATCATCCGGCTGGACCGCACCTTGTTCGTCGGCGCATTCGACGCGGATTGGGAAGGGCACGAGTCGGCAACCTATAAGGTGCTGCCCACGCCGCACGGCCCCTTGTACCGGGGCTGGTGCCGACAGTTCGATGCCATGGTGGACAGTGCCGAGCGTGTGATCTGAGGGAAGGCAGAGGGATGGCGATCGAAGCGGAAGTCAAGGCGATCGTGCGAGACCCGGAAGGCGTGCTCGGGCAGCTGGAGGAGCGGTATGGTTCCGGCCGGGCCGAGGTCTACCGGGACACGTACTATGACGCGCCGGACGGCAGTCTGATGGGCGCTGACCGGGAGCTGCGGATCCGTACCGTGCACAGCCGGGACGACACGCGCACCGTGCTGACGTACAAGGACGCTCGGGTGGACGAGGCGTCCGGGTCCAAGCCGGAGGCCGAGACCACGGTCGCGGATGCCGACGCGATGCACGAGATCGTCCGGGGTCTCGGCTTCACTCCGCGAATCGCGTTCGAGAAGCGGTGCCGCAACTACAGCTTCCAGCAGGACGGGTGGCCTGTGCTGGCCACGCTCGTTCGCGTTCCGGAACTGGATGGCGCGACGTTCATCGAGGTGGAGACATCGGCTGCCACGGCGGCCGAGCTCACCCCCGCCCTCTCCCTGGTCCGTGCCGTACTCGGAGAACTTGGCATCAGCGAGGACGACTTGACCACCGAGTTGTACACCGATGCGGTTGCGGCGGCGCGGCCCGCTCAACCTCGGTCGTGACGTGTGTGAGAGGAGCCGGCAGTGACGGACGACCTGAACGGGGTGGCGAGGTTCCTGTTCGAAGCCGGGACGCTCAAGCAGACCAAGCGCACGGGCTGGTGGATGGCCGGTGTCCGCGACCCCGAGTCGGTCGCCGAGCACTCCTGGCGGACCGCCCTGATCGCCTCGGTCATCGCCAGGCTCGAAGGCGCCGACCCGGCGCAGGCCGCGTTCCTGGCGGTCTGGCACGACTCCCAGGAAACGCGCACCGGGGACGTCAACCACCTGGGCAAGAAGTACGCGCCGAGCGCGGATCCGGTGGCGGTGACGGCCGACCAGGTCGCGGGAATGCCGGACGTCCTGGCCTCGACCATCCGGGATCTCGTCGCGGAGTACGAGGCGAAGGAGTCGTTGGAGGCGGTCTGCGCCCGGGACGCGGACAAGCTGGAATGCCTGATCCAGGGCGTCGAGTACAAGGCGCAGGGTTACGCGAACGCGCAGCGGTGGATCGACAACAGCCGCGGCCGGCTCACCACGAGGACCGCGAACGACCTCGCCGATGCCGTCCTGGCGACCGACTCCCTCGACTGGCTGCGGGCGGCCCTCGGCGAGAAGCCGATGTGACGCGGTCAGCGGCGGGTTCCCTCCGGCCGGATCACCTCGACCGGCACCCCTTGCCGGAGCGGAGACTCACGGCTCACGCGGCCTTCTGTCGCGCGACCTCGCGGGTGCGCTGGTGTAGCCGCCGCACCGTGCCGTTGGCGGCGTGGGTCGGGAGGGCCGCGTTCAGGGCACGGAAGTGCTCGTCGCCGCGGACGGAGCTGAGCGTGATGTAGTCGTCCAGGAAGGCGTCCCAGGTGGCGCAGGCGGCTTCGACGTGGCCGAGTTCCATCTGCCGACGGGCGAGCAGGCCATTGCCGTGCACGCGGCCCTGCTTCTCGTTGGTCGGGCGGGCCCGGTTGGAGAGCTGGAGTTCCTTGATCGCCCCCGGGAGGTCGCCGAGTTCGTACAGCACGTGCGCGACGTGGAAGTGGTACGCGGCTTGGTCGTAGCCGCCGATGGAGTCGTTGCGGCCGTCGGCCTGGGCCAGCGCCGTCTCGGTCTCGGCGAGGCGTGCGAAGGCCTGGCGCCGGTCCTTCACCATGGCGGCGCCGTGCGCCTGTTGGCCGGCGAGGAAGGCCCGCAGGCGCGGGCCGGAGGCCGGAGCGGCCTCGGCGGCCGAGTCGGCGAGTTCGAGGGCTTTGGGGCCGTAGCCGAGGTTGGACGCCTGGAGCGCCATGCCGCGCAGGGTGCGGCAGTACGTCACGTGGTCCTGGGCCTCCCGCGCGAGCTTGAGGGCCTGGACGTAGTACTTCTGGCCGAGGCCGTGGGCGGTCTCGTACATCGCCATCCAGCCGGTCAGGTAGGTGAGATCGGCGGCGGCCGACAGCAGGTCGGCCTTCACCTGGGTCGTGCCGGACGCCTGGAGCCACGGCCCGACCGAGTTGACCAGGAACGCCGCCGCCATCGGGCGGGCGTGGGCGGCACCGAGCTCGTCGAGGATTCCGGCGATCCGGTCGGTGACCATCCGTACGGTCTGGACCTCGCCGGTGCCGACGCGCACGGTTCGGCCCGCGGCGGCACGGGTGATCCGCTCGGGGCTCTCGTCGAACTCCGGCAGTGTCAGGGTCAGCGAGTAGAGACCGGCGGTCAGGACGCCGCGGCGGGAGGGATCCATGTCGGACCTGCCGATCGACATCAGATCGGACAGCACGCCCTTGCTGTGTCCCTTCCCGTCACCGGAACCGAAGCCGGTCTCCTCAGGCGTCACCGGGCGCTTGAGCCGACGTGAGAAGACCTCCCGGACGACCTCCTGCACCTCGGCCCGGGGGATCGTGCCGGAGACCCAGTAGGAGATGGCGGACTTGTCATAGGTCAGCCGGAGCCCGGCCTCGCAGCCGACTCGGTTCACGGCCCGGGCGAGCTGGTCATTGCCCCACTGTGCCTGCTTCATGAGAGCGGCGAGCTTGGTGTTCGGTGTACGCGGTCGACTGGTCATCGCGGTCCCGTCCTCTGGTCAACCGGGTCAACGGCCGCACCAGCATCTCTGGTTCTCCTCTCCGGTGTACCCGCATTGACTCGTCGTCAGCCTTTCGGGAGACGGATGCAGTGTGAGGAGGCGGCGCTTTCCGACGGGCGACTGGCTGCGGGCTGCTCTTGGTGAAGGGCCGATGTGACGCGGTCAGCGGCGGGCTCCCTCCGGCCAGATCACCTCGACCAGCACGCCGTGTCGCCGGGCGAGGGCGACGACATCCGCCGTCCCGCCCTGGCCGCGAGCCGGCAGGCCGTCCCAGACGGCGAGAAGCTTGTCGACGTGATGTACGAGGAGTTCGCCTCCGGCCAGGTGCGCGGGTTCGTCGGATTCGACGTGGCCGGTGCGGTGAACGGCGGCGGCGCTGTCGAACAGCCGGTCGTAGACGGGGTGGTGCCACTCCGGTAGCCCGTCCCGGTACTCGTCGGCCGGGACGATGACCTCCAGCCGCCCGCCCCGCTTGAGTGCGATCTCCGCCAGCCACGAATCCGGCCCGTCCGCGATGCAGGACACGACGGTGAGGTTGGCGGACTCCCTCTTCGGGAGGGCGTCTTCGAGTAGTTGTCGGACCTGTGTCTCCGTCTTGGCTGTCAGCCCTCGGTGGCCCGTGATCCCGATTCGCATGTAATTCCCTTCCTAGAGGTAGACGCCGTGAAGTCGTTCATCGAACTCCCGCACGGCCTTGGGCGGTGAGGAGGTGTTGAACCTCCGCCGAAGTTCGCGGCTCCGCTCGACGATTCGCCCGGAACGGTACGTGAGGCCGGTCTTCAGGGCTTCCGTCGCGAACGCAAATGCTGCCTCGATCTGTCCTTCGGCAAGCTGGCCTGCTGCGAGGTCCAGTATCAGGAGTGCACGCTGCTTCGCATGACCGGTGGCGAGAACAGGGCCAGTGCTGTCCGAGACCCACTTGGGGAGCCCGAGGTTGGCGCCACATGTCATCCTGAAGCCGGCAACCTTGGCCTCATCGAAGGTGAATATCCACGGCCAAGGGGGCTGCTCTCCACGGGTGTTGGACTGGAGTGAGGCTCGGCTGCGTGTCAATGCGCGGTCGCAGCTCCGCTGATCACCTGTGGCTGCGTGTCCGAGAGCCTCCACTGACGACAGCCATGCGTCGGCAACTCTGGGGGAGCCGGTTTCCAGGAAGCTACGGGCTCGCTTTACGAGGCCGAGTGCCATGGCCCCATTGCCAGCGTGTGCCTCGAGTTGAGCGAGGCTCCCCGTCTGGTAGGCGGCAAGGAGCGGATTCGCTCCTGATCGAGCGGCCTTGATCGCTGCCCCGTAGAACGAGCGTGCTGACCCGTTGTCTCCGGTGTCCCATGCCAGCCAGGCGGCCAGGCTCGCCGCCTCGCTCGCGATGGCGGCGAGCCTGATCCGATGGGCATGGGTCGGTGCGGCACTGATGAGCCCTTGGATCAACCGCAGATGTGAACGGACGGCATCGGCAAGTTCCCGGGAAGGAGTCGATCCGTCCAATCGACGGTAGGAGGTTGTGACAAGCCGAAGTGAGGAGGCCTGGTGATCGGCCTCGTCGACACAACTGGCGACGACGGCCAGCGCGGGTGATACGGCGACTGCTGCGGCCGCTCCCAGGAATTGACGTCTCTCCACACTCTCAGTTCCGATTCGTGCCTGGGTCGGGACTTCGGCGAGACCGAGGAGCGCCACTGGGATGCCCAGGTGTTGCGACACCTTCAGCAGCACATCCATGGCGTAGGGGCTGACGCCGCGCTTCTCCAGCCGGGAGATAGCTGATTGCGACAGTCCGCATACCTGGCCTAACTGGGCCTGCGTCATGCGCTGGTGGGTTCGAGCCAGCTCGATGATCCTGCCGTAGTTCCTTGCCTGTGATGCTTCCCGGATCGCTTCCGAATTCCAGTTCAAGGGTCCACCCAACGCTACGAGCAATGCCATGCCGACTGAAGCGGCTTGATGCGGCGCTCGCATATCCATATG
>NZ_JBHVET010000325.1:0-8886 GCF_042802135.1 Kitasatospora sp. NPDC057512 | reverse complement strand
GGGGCGGCAGGACGCCGCCCGGCCCACGGAAGGTTGGGGGATCAGACGCCGGTGGAGGTGCTCAACTCGACGTTGTAGTCGGCCAGCTTGGCGATCTGCGCGGGGCTCAGCACGCCCTGGTACAGCCAGACGTCGTCCAGCTCACCGGAGAAGTACTCGCCCCAGGCGCCGGCCGCCTTGGTACGGCCGAACTGCACGCCGCCGCCCGCCTCGTAGGGCTGCGGAGCGCCCGTCCAGGAGATGTGCGGGGTGCAGCCGGTCGAGCCGTCCGCGCAGCCCTGGTTCTCGACCTGGCCGTTGACGTACAGGGCGAGCCGGTCCGCGAAGGCGTCGTAGCTGACCGCCAGGTGCGTCCAGTTCTCCAGGACGGAGACGGCCGGGGTGTGCGCGGTCAGGGTGCGCGCCGCGCCGTTGGCGTCGGAGTCGCGGACCTCGGCCTGCCACTGACCGGTCGGCTGGCCGTTGGCGTCCTTGCCCAGGGGGTGCCAGCGCAGGGTGACCGCGCTGTTGTTGGCGCCGGCCACGGACAGCACCGTCATGTCCCGGGTCGGGACGCCCGCCGTGTTCGCCCAGCCGGCCAGGGTGAAGCTCTGACCGGTGTGCAGCGGGACGGAGCCGGTGGCCGCGTAGCCGGTGGAGCCGTCCAGCAGCAGGGTGCCGGGGACGGGCAGCACGCCGCCGTCGGCCTTGATCGAGGCGCCGCCGCCGAGCTGGGCGCCGGCCTTGGCCGGGCCCTCGTCGGGGGTGACGGCGGGGGTGCCGGTGGCCGCGTTGAGCTTCCAGCGGCCGGCCAGCTGCGGGCGCTGCTGGACCATCGCGCCGGCCTCCGGGCCGGTGACGACGCGGTCGTAGAGGCGCACGTCGTCGATCTCGCCGCCGAAGAACTCGCCGTTGACGCCCTCGCGGTTGACGGCGCCGATCTGGATCGGGCCGGGGTTGGCCCAGGGCGCGTTCTGGGTGTAGTCGGACTGTCCGACGAGGAAGCCGTTGATGTAGAAGCGCAGCTTCTTCGCGGCGGTGTCGGAGACGCCCAGCAGGTGGGTCCACTCACCGGTGGTGCCGGTGAAGCACGGCACGCCGTTGATCTGGCTGCCCGCGGTGCAGGCGTCCTGCCAGGTGCGCACCAGGGTGTCGGCGGAGCTGTCCTCCTTGTAGCGCCCGAAGATCCAGCGGCCCCAGTAGGGCGAGTAGTACAGCGAGAACTCGTTGTTGTGCTGGCCGATCTGGGTGACCGCCATCTTCGGGGTGGTGTCGCCCGGCGTCGGCGCGGGCAGCTTCACCCACGCGGAGACCGAGAAGTCCCGGCTGCCGTCCACCTGCGGGCGGGTGCCGCGCAGGTAGTCGTCCACGCCGTCCAGGTGGATCGCCTTGTCGGCGATGCCGGGGCGGCCGAGCGCGACGCCGTTGTAGGCGGTCAGGTCGTCGGTCTCGGTGGTGCCGACGGGCTTGGCGGAGCTGCCGTCCAGGTGCCAGACCGCCTTGGCGGGGCGGCCGGTGGCGAGCTGCTTGTCGGCGGCGACGTCGGCGGCCTCGGCCTTGCTCAGGGAGCGGTCCCAGAGCCGGACCTCGTCGACCGAGCCCTTCCACGGGTCGGTCCAGTTGCCGTAGTACTTGGAGCGGCCGAACTCCAGCGCGCCGCGGGCGTCCCAGGTGGCGGTGACGTTCGCCGGGGTGCCGGGCACGCCGTTGACGTACAGGGTGCTGGTCCTGGCCACCGGGTCGTAGACGCCGACCAGGTGGGTCCACTGGCCGAGCGTCACCGGGGCGTCGGAGAAGGCCGGTTCGAGGGCGTAGCCGTTGGTGTCCGAGCTGGAGGTCCACATGCTCCACTTGCCGCCGGCCAGGCCGAGGGCGAAGCGGGCCGCCCAGGTGCCGTTCTCACTGACCGCGACCCGGTTGCGGGTGTTGTCGGTGAGGTTGACCCAGGCGGAGACGGCGAAGCCGCGGGTGGTGTCCAGCACCGTGCCCTGGGTCTCGGCGTAGCCGTTGGCGGTGCCGTCGAAGGCGAGGCCCTCGCCGAGGTGGCCGGGCGCCCCCGCGGTGGCGCCGGAGGCGAGGGTGGCCTCGAAGCCGCCGCCGGTGCCGGTGACGCCGGTGCCGCTCGGGTCGTCCATCGACCAGCCGGTGCGCTGGGCCTGCCCGGCGAGCACGTTGAAGTAGTACGTCTCGGGCTGCGAGGCGTTGCCCGCGCCGTCGACGGCCCGGGCGGAGAGGAAGTGGACGCCGGCGGTCTGCGGCTGGATGCGCACGGTCTGGCCGGCGCCGCCGCTGGTGGCGACCTCGTTCGCCGCGGACGGCGAGGTGTCGAGGCCCCACTGGTACTTGACCACGTCGGTGGCGGCGGACTTCAGGGTGAACTGGCCGCTCTTGCCGACGCCGTCGGTCCACGGGAGGGCCGCGGTGGCGTCCTTGGAGCCCGGGTAGGCGTCCGAGGTGATCGCCGGGCCGTCCGGTGCGGAGGTGTCGACGATGAAGTAGCAGCCGGTCGGGTCACCGTCGGAGGACCAGGGCCCCCACTGGGCGCCGTCCCAGGCGCGGGCCTCCCAGTCGAGCTGGAGGTTCTTCGGCAGGTCGGTCGGCAGCGGCCAGGAGAAGATCGAGCCGGAGGCCTTGAAGGTGTTGCCCCCCGGCGCGGCGTCCTCCGAGCCGGTGGACCACCAGCGCCGGCGCAGGCCGGTGCCGTCGTCCCAGCCGACCGCGAACTGCACGCCGACGGCCTCGCCGTCCGGGTCGGTGGCCCGGGTGGTGACCTGCGGCATCTTGTTGATCTTGATGCCCGGGTACTGGCAGACCGAGCCCGGCGACATCGTCATGTCGGACATCGGGATCTGGTTGGGGCGCAGGTTGTAGTACACCGACAGGTAGGCGTCGTCGGTGAAGCGCTTCCAGGCGAGGGTGTCGCCCTCGTTCTGGGCCTTCAGGCCGAAGGTGATGGTCGGCCAGCCCCAGTTGGCGGCGTCCTGGACGAGGTTCTTCACCGCGCCGGTCTCGCCGTACTCCAGCCAGCCGCCGGGGCAGCTGCCGCTCCAGCCCTTGGCGGTGTTGATGGTCTGGAGGTAGCGGCTCCAGAACCCGGAGGCGTTCTGGGCGTTCCAGTTCAGGCCGGGGGAGATGTAGCCGGTGCTCCACAGCTCGACGGGCCGGGCGTCGCAGGAGTACGACCAGCTCTCGTAGGTGCCGAAGGTGGCGGAGAGGACCTGCTTGCCGACGAACGGGTTGGGCAGCTGGAAGAAGGCCCGCTTCACGTCGGTCGGCGCGCAGCGGGAGGTGTCGCCGCAGTAGCCGACGCCCCAGTCGTGGACGTAGCTGCTGTTGTACGTGAAGTGCCAGTAGGCCTGGTTCGGGTAGGTGCGCGAGACGCCCGCCCAGTCGCCGGCGTGCGGGGTGTTCCACGCCGGGTCGATCATCACCGGGTAGACCGTGTCCGGGGCGTCCAGCATGGCCTGGTCGGGGGAGAGCAGCAGGCCGTCCTTGGGCAGCTCGACCTTGAGGCGGGTCATCTTGGCGCCCTCGCCGGGCAGGTCGCCGTAGCCGGCGGCGGCGGGGTCGCTCGGCGCGGGAGCGGCGGGAGCGGCGGGGGCCTCGGCCTGCGGCGCCGCCTGCGGGGCGGCCTGCGGGGCGGCCTTGAACGCCTTCGGGGCGGCGGGCGCGGGGGCGGCGGGCGCGGCGGCCGGGGCGCTCGGCGCGGGTGCCGCGGCCGGCTTGGAGGAGTCCCACATCACCGGGACGGGCGCCTCGAAGACGGTGCCGCCGCCGGAGGGGTCCTTCGCCTTGAGGGTGCCGTCCGCCTCCTGGCTGACCGTCAGGCCGTGGCCCTGGAGGCCGAGCCGGAGCTGGTCCAGCTCGGGGTTCCTGGCGGCCTCGGCCGTGTGCACCACGATGACCTGGGTGAACCCGGTCTTGGTGGCGGACAGCCTCAGGTCCACGTCCGGCAGGATCGACGCGTACTCGGCGGTCGCGCCGTTGACGGTCGGCTTGGGCAGGGGCTTGGGCCAGCTGAGCTTCAGCTCCTTGCCGGCCCGGGCCATGGTGACCAGCGGTGCGGTGCCGCCGCCGGAGAACGTCAGGTCGGCGGTGGAGCCCTTGGGGGCGATCGCGCCGCCGGGCAGCGTCCGGAGGGTGGGGTCGAGTTCCACCCAGGCGCCGTTCTTGCGGACGCGCTTGGGCTGGACGTAGGTGGTGGTCTTCAGCTTGCCGTCGGGCTGGGCGACGGTGTCGCTGGTCTCGCCGCGCTTGGCGAGCACCTCGACCGGCTTGCCGGTGCGGGCGGCCTCCTGGACGGCCAGGGTCTCGGCGGTGTCCTGGGGCCCCGTCGCGCCGGGCGGAGGTGTCCCTCCGGCGGCGGCGGCCGGCACCACCGCGGTCGCGGCGAGCGCGACCGCGGCGAGTGCCGCGGCGAGCATGCTGCCCGACCGTCTTGCTGCTGTTCTCACTGTGCGTAAGCTCCGACTTCCGGAATGTGGGCGAAGTTTGAGCGGATCTTTATGGACGCCTGAAAGAACTGTCAACGCTTCATCAGAAAAGCATGAGAAAAAAGCCCTTGGTGCGGCCCTGCCGGACGGGGGGCAGCTCGGGTGAAAACGGATGAACCGACCACTTCGGTGTGAGGTAAATCACGCCCCGGAGAGCCGTCGTGGGCGTGCCCCCGAGGCACGTTCGGCCGTCGCGAACGGTGACGCGCGGCACCGGTGCGCCGGTCCGGCCGCCGGGTCGGCGACGCTCCGTCAGGCAATCACTGCTGGTCACCACGGGTCTCGCGGTGGGATCCGGGCGGCGGGCACAAGGCGGGACGATTGCCGGGGCCATACGGTTCCCGGGATCCGAAAGGTCGTTTTTGCGAGGTCGGCGCGGGAAGTCGGATTCCCGCTGGCTGACCGTCAGATCGAATAACCCGGTTTCACCGCAGTCGAGTTGCCGGAGAAAAGGGGATCGGAATTGCCAACTCGGGCTTTACGAAAGCACACAGGTGCCCCCGGAGTATCGAACACCCGGGGGCACCTGAGGAGTTGATCGCAGCAATTCGGCTGTCGCGGCGCTACACGGCTCTCACTCGTGCAGCGCCCGCGCGCTGCCGTCGACCCGCACGCTGCCCGGCAGGGCGATGAGTTCGGGCTTGAACAGCGGCTGGGTGTCCATCGCGGGCTCCCAGGTCGCCAGCTTCTCGTCCTGGGGCACCTCGATCCGCCGGTCGGCGGCGAGGTCGTCGACCACCTTCAGCAGCAGGCGCACGCCGAGCGGCGCCAGGTGGTCGCGCCACAGGCTCTGCGCGGTCGAGCCCGGGGGCACGAGCAGGTGCTCCTGGGCGGCGAGCGGGCCGCCGTCGGTGCGCTCGGTGAGGTGGTAGACGCTCCCGCCCGTCACCTTGTCGCCGTCGCGGATGGTCCACCGGATCGCGTCCCGGCCGCGGTGCAGCGGCAGCAGGCTGGGGTGGTACCCGATGGTGGCGACGCCGGCCCGGGCGCGCGTCCGTCGGCCGAGGAAGGCGTGCGAGTGCGCGGCGAGGATGACGTCCACCCCGTCCGGGATGTGCATCGCCCGCAGTTCGAGCGAGTCCGTCCAGGGGATGTCCCGGGGGAACGCCCAGGCGCGCAGGCGGTCCCAGGACATCGCGTCGCCCTCGTCGGTCCTGCCCTTGCGCAGCCGGGGGGCGGCCGCGCCGACGATCTTGTGCCCCTTGTCCAGGAGGGCTTCCGCGACCTGCACCGCGAACGCCCCCTGTCCTGACATGTAGATGTTCATCCGCACTCTCTCAGTCCGGAGTGGTCGGGCGTGAAGCGCACCGGCATGGTGGAGAACCCGGTCAGGAAGTTGGACCGGATCGGCAGCGCCTCGTCGGTCTGCTCGAACCCGAGGGTGAAGTCCCGCAGGGCCTTGAGCAGTTCGGCGATCTCCACCTTGGCCAGGTACGAGCCGACGCAGAAGTGCGGCCCGTAGCCGAAGGCCAGGTGCTTGTTGGGGGTGCGGCCGAGGTCGAACACCCCGGGCCGGGCGAAGACCCGTTCGTCCCGGTTGCCGGAGGCGTGCCAGAGCGTGACGATGTCGCCCTGCCGCAGCCGTACGCCGTGCAGTTCGGTCTCCCGCTCGACGCTGCGCCCGAAGTGCATGGTGGGCGACGCCCAGCGCAGCACCTCGTCCACGGCCGTCTCGATCGCGACCTCGCCGCGCTTGAGCCGTAGCCACTGCTCGGGGTGGGCCGCGAGCGTGCGGACGCAGTCGATCATCGTCAGCCGGCTGGTCTCGTCGCCCCCGATGATCAGGCTGTAGCAGTTGAGCACGACGTCCTCGTCGGACAGCGGCACACCGTCGACGGCGCTGCCGATCAGCATGCTGATCACGTCGTCGCCGGGTGCCTCGCGCCGCTCCTCGACGATGTCCATGAAGTACATCAGGATCTCGTTGCGGGCCATCTCGGAGTCGACCTCGTCGACGTCCTCGTCGTCCGCGGACAGCGCGGTCTTGGTGAGGCTGAGCAGGTAGTCCCGGTCCTGCTCGGGCACGCCGAGCAGGTTGGAGATGGTGGTCATCGGGATCCGCGAGGCGATCCGCTCCGCGAAGTCGCATCCGCCGGAGCCGACCGCCTCGCGGATCCACTGCCGGGTGTTGACCCGGACGGTCCCCGCGACCTCGTCGAGCACCCGCGGCGAGAGCACGCGCTGGAGGATCTTGCGCAGCTCCAGGTGCCGGGGCCCGTCGGTGACGGCCAGCATCCGGCCGGCCCCGGCGTCGCCGCCCTCCAGGAGGGTGACGAGCACGTTGCCGCGCTGGGACGTGAAGTTCACGTTGTCCCGGTAGGTGGCCATGATGTCGTCGTAGCGGGAGAGCACCCAGAACCCCCGGCGGCCGTCGACCGGCGGGTTCCAGTGCATCGGCGCGGTGTCCCGCAGGGTGCGCCAGAACCCGTCGAGGTCGTGGTCGGCGAAGGTGGCCGGGTCGCCCAGGTCCACGGTGTCCAGTGCCGGTGTGCTCATGCCTACCAGTCCGTACGCCAGAACCGGCGGGGCTGGAAGGGATAGGTGGGCAGCGGCACGCGGCGTCCGGCCCGCTCCCGGTGCAGGGCGTCGAAGTCCACCTGTTGCCCGGTCACCCAGGCGGCGGCCAGGTCGGCCAGGGCCGGCGCGTCCTGCCCGGACGGCACGATCCCGTGGTCGGTGCGGGAGAAGGAGCCCGGGTCCGTCCGCGGGGCGGCGGCGGTCGAGGCGACCGGGCCGCGGGCGTCGTCGGACAGCGCCGCGACCAGCTCCTCGCGGCTGCGGACCACGGCCGCCCAGCGGCGGCCCATCACCTTGCGGCCGAGGTTGAGGGTGAAGCAGACGTCGTCCAGGCGCAGCTCCGGGTGGGCCTCCAGCCACTCCCGGAGCCGGGTGCGCTGCCGGGCCAGCGCGTCGTCGTCCATGGCGGACAGGGTGGCCAGCCGCGGGCGGCCCGCCTCCTCGGGGGCGCGTCCGGCCGGTGCCGGCGGCTCCTCCAGCACCAGGTGGGCGTTGTAGCCGCCGCCGCCGAGCGAGGTGATGCCCGCGCGGCGGATGCCGGCCTCCGGCTCCCAGGCCGCGCCCTCGATCTGCGGCACGAAGGGGGTGCTGGGGAAGTCGAGGTCCTGGTTGACCTCGGTCAGGTTGATGGTGGCCGGGAGCGTCCGGTGGTACAGCGCCAGCGCGGCCTTGACCGCTCCGAAGCCGCCGGACACCACACCGCCGTGGCCCACGTTGCCCTTGACCCCGCCGATCGAGGCGGTCGCGGTCTGCTTCCCGAACGCCATGGTCGCCGCGTGCACTTCGAGCTCGTCGGTCACCGGCAGGCCGAGGCCGTTGGCCTCGTACATCGACACGGTGTCCGGGCTGACGCCGCCCACCTCCATGGCCGCGGCGATGCACGCGCTCAGCCGCTCGGGCTGGGCCAGGCCGTACGCCATCGCGCTGACGCCGTTGTTGTTGACGGCCGAGCCCCGGACGACGGCGTAGACGTGGTCGCGGTCGGCGACGGCCCGGCCGAGCGGCTTCAGCAGCAGGGTGACGACACCGCTGGACAGCGCGCTGCCGGTGCCGTTGGCGTCGAACGGGCGGCAGTGGCCGTCCCTCGACAGGATGCGGTTCTCCTCCCACAGGTGCCCGCGCGGGTGCGGCAGGCGCACCATCGCGCCGCCGGCGATCGCCATGTCGCTCTGGCCGAGCAGCAGCGACTGGCAGGCCAGGTGCACCGCGTAGTGGAAGCCCGCGCAGACGGCGGCGACCGTGACGGCCTCGCCGGTGAGCCCCATGTAGTACAGGGCGTTGGAGGTCATGCTGTCCGGCGACCACGCCAGGCTGGCCTCGATCGCCTCGGGGCCGACCGACGCCCGGTCCGGCGGGGAGCTGTAGAGCGCGGCGGTCTGCGGGTTGTTGGCGCCGTACATGCCGATCTCGGCGGTGAGCCGGTCCGGGTCGTAGCCGCCGTCCTCCAGGGACTCCCAGGCGCTCTCCAGGTACAGCCGGTTCTCGGGGGTCATCGCGGCGGCCATCCGGTCGCTGATGCCGAACACCGATGGGTCGAACCTGTCGTACGTGTCGAGGACGCCGCAGGCCCGGACGTAGGACGGGTTGTGGATCAGGGTCTCGTCGACGTGGATGTCCTCCTTGGCCAGGAACGACACGGTCTCCCGGCCGTGGACGAGGACGTCCCAGAACTGCTCCTTGGTGCGGGCGCCCGGCGCCCGCAGGGACATGCCGATGACGGCCACGTCACCCGGGTCGTACTCCTGCTCGGGGCTGTCGGTCATGGAAGGCTCCTGCTTCGTGTGCTTCGTGTCGGGTGGAGGTGACTCGGGTGACTCGGTGGCTAGCGGCCGGTGCCGCCGGCGCCGCGGCCGCGCAGGGCGGCGCGGCGGGCGCCGGCGCGCTGGCGGGCCGACTC
>NZ_JBHVET010000324.1:0-8927 GCF_042802135.1 Kitasatospora sp. NPDC057512 | reverse complement strand
CGGCTGAAACGGCCAAGCGCGCGGCTGAAGCCGAGGAGGCCGCCTCTGAAGCGGCCCGGCGCAAGGCCGAAGCCGACCGCGACGCCGCCGACGCCCGGCGCGTCCAGGCCGGGCACGAAGAGGAAGCGCGCACGGCCCGGGCGCGTGCCGCTGAAGCCCGCGAGCGCGCCGCTGAAACGGAGCTGCGCGCGGTCGAAGCGGAGGACGCGGCGAAGCTGACCCCCGCTGCCCGCGCCACCCGCCGCGTCGCCCGGATGATCCTCGCCGCCGGCGGCAACCCCGAGGCCGTCACCCTCCAGGCCATCGCCGAGGCCCTCGACGTCTCCCTCGCCACCGCCTCCGGACGCCGCACCGAGGCCGCCGAGCTGATCGCCTCCGGCTACACCCTCACCCCCGCCACCTGACCTCGAAGGAGACCGACGTGAAGACCTGCGACGACTGCGGCCAGGCCAAGCCGGACGTCGAGGACATCGTGGACCCGTACGTCCAGGACGTCTGCAACGAGGAGTGGGTGCGCCCGCTCTGCGACGCCTGCTACCGGCTGCTCTGCGAAGAGATCTGATCCTCTCCCCCCGGCCCCACCCCGCCACGCCGCACCCGGAGGACACTGTCATGGCCCTGACCACCATCGAGATCGTCAGCTTCGGCTACCTCCACGCCGACCTGCCCAGCGCGACCCTGACCCTCGACCTGCGTCGCCACTTCCGCGACCCGCACGTCGACCCGGCCCTGCGTCGGCAGAGCGCCCACGACCTGCCCGTCCGCCAGGCCGTCCTGGCCACCCCGGGCATCCGCGAGCTGATCGCGGGCACCGCGCTGCTGGCCGACGCCTACGACGCCGGCCCGACCGAGGCCCCGCTGACCATCGCCATCGGCTGCGCGGGCGGCCGCCACCGCGCCGCCACCGTCGCCATGGCCCTCGCCCGGCGCCTCGCCAAGACCGGCGCCACCGTCCGGCTCACCCACCGCGACCTCGACAAGCCCGTCGTCGACCGCTGAAGGAGCGCGTGACCTGATGCAGATCTTCCGCCGCAACCAGCAGCCGCAGTCCGGCCAGCAGCGCCGGGCCGCCGCCGTCCGCGACGCGGACCGCGACGGCCAGCGCCAGATCGACTCCCACCGCACCAGCCGGTCCACCACCGCCTGGCACACCGCGCCGGCGCCCCGCGCATGGTGGCGCTCCTCCTGACCCCGCCCCCGGTGGTGCACGCGCCCCCGCACGCTCCAGGTGTGCGGGGGGCGTGCACCATCCCTGAACAGGGAGAACCCTCATGGGCTACATCCTGTGCACGATCTTCCTCGCGGTGGACACCCTGATCATCATCGTCTGCCTCCGCGCGCTCATCCGGGGGGACCGATGACGATCCCCCCGCCGCCGTCCGAGCTGCCCACCGCCGGCATGCCCGCCCCCGACCCCGCGGTCGGCGAGTGGTGGCGCAAGGACGGCCCGCGTATCCCCGGCCCGGGCGGCGCCGTCTACACCCCGGTCCCGATCGGCACCGGCGCCGGCACCGCCGTCGGGGCACCCGGCGTCGCGGCTGCCGCCGAGGCGTTCTGGGCCCCGCTCGGCAAGATCCTGTCCGAGCAGGCCACGACGATCGCCTCGCAGGTCGGAGACCAGATCGGCCAGTTGCTGACCGAGACCGAGGCCCAGCGCCAGGCCCGTCAGCAGGTCGAGTACGAGGAGATGCTCGCGGGCCAGCGCGCCCGGATGGACGCCGCGCTCGGCAAGGTCGGGGAGAGCGCCCAGGAGCGTTCGGCGCGCCACCGCGTCGAGGACATCCTCACCCCCGACCGCCCTTCCCACCGGGACGACCTCGTCGGCCTGGTCGACCTCCTCGCGGACCGGATCTCCGAGACCCCGGAGGACCGGGCCGCCCGCAAGGCCGCCGAGCACGAGCTGGAGAAGCAGCGCGCCCGCGCCGAGGAGGACCGGGCCCTCGCGGCCGCAGGGGAGACCCCCGCCCAGCGCGACCTGCGCCACCGCCGCCAGCGCCTCGCCGACCAGCGCGAGGCCAAGCTCAGGGCCCGGCGCCAGCACCGCAAGGCCGCACGCGCCAAGGCCGGCTCCTCCGACCGCGCCCGCCGCGTCCGCCGCTGGTGCGTCCTCACCGCCATCTCCGCCATCGGCGGCTACTCCACCGGCCTGATCCAGGTCATCACCCCCGGCGGCCCCTACGTCGGCCTGCTGCTGGCCGCCGGCGGATGGGCCCTCGACCTCCACCTGCGCGACCGCGGGCGCCTGCGCGTGAGCGAGGTCCGCCGCCCCGTGCCCCTGCTGATCCTGATCGTCTCGCGCGTGCCAGTCGCCGCCGGCCTCGCCGTCGCCACCGGCCTCGGCCCCCTCGTCGCCGCCCTCCCCCTCTTCTAGCCCGTCAGGAGACAGACACCATGAGCAGCCTCATCGCGATGGGCGCCGGTGGCGCCGCCACCGTCACGACCATGTACCTCTACGTCGGTGTCCGCGGCAAGAACAAGATCACGATCGATGACGACCAGGTCCCGTTCTGGGCCTTCGGCATCGGCCTGCTGGCCGCGAACGCCGGCACCGCGTTCCAGCAGCTCAGCGGGATCGGCGAGCAGTTGGGCGCCTCCCTGCAGGGCAACGCGGCGCTGGGGGACTGGCAGACCGGCGCCACCGCGGCCGTCCTGACCATCGCGGTCTTCGGGTTCAAGCCCAGGCCGTGGAAGGACGCCCTGTGCGGGGCCATCGCCCCCAGCCTCTACGCCTCGGCCGGCGGGTTCTGGGCGATCCCCGCGTCCGTCCTCAGCGGCGTGCTCAACTCCTTCATCGGCTGAGGCACCGATGCCCACCCACCTCCAGGACGACCTCGCCCTGCACGCCGAGACCCTCGCCGCGTGGCGCGAACTGCGTGCCGCCGCCCGCGAGATAGAGGACCCCGAAGACCGCGCCGCCGCCCTCGAAGCCCTGAAGGGCAAGCGGCCCACACACCCCTACCTCGGCGGCCTCTCCCTCGCCGCCCTGCGCCAGGGCAACCGCCGCCTGCTCACCCCGCTCCGGACCCGCGCCGCCGACGTCCGCGCCGAGCACGCCCAGAGCCTCGGCGCCTGGAAGGAACGGCGCACCGAGGCCTTGAAGATCAAGGACCCCGAGCAGCGAGCCAAGGCCCTCGAAGCGCTGGGAGAGCGCCCGAAGCACCCCGTCCTGGTCGCCGCCGGGTGCGCCGTCGTCTGCTCCGTCCTGCTCGCCGGCGTCCCCGCCGTCCGCCACTACGCCCCGGTCGCCATCACCAGCGGCCTCACCCTGTGGATGGTCGCCGCCCTGATCCTCGGCCAGAAACCCGACCACGCACAGCAACCGTCCCCCGCCGAACCGGCCCAGGAGACCGCCTCCGGAACCGACGGTCACGGGCCCGACGCGGAGGTCGAGGAGGAGCAGGAGGAGGGGCCCGAGACCACCGCTCCGACCCCCGCCGAGACCCACATCCTGACCGCCTGCATGACCTCCGACAGCCGGTCCGTTCTCCTCACCGCTCTGGCCGCGAAACTGGCCGACGAACACCCCGGCTGGGAGTCCTCCACCAAGGCCGTCCGGACCCTCCTCACCGCGGCCGGCATCCCGGTCCGACCGGGGGTCCGTACCCCGGTCGGCAACGGGCCCGGCGTCCACCACGAGGACGTGCCGCCGCTCCCCTCCCCCTCCCGGGAGGGGGAGGGGGTCCCTGTTGTTGCCAACGTTGGCGCAGGTCAAAGCGCCAACACCAACACCAACAACACCGACAGCCGGGCCGGCCGAGAGGGGTTCGTCATGCGCGCCGACCCCGACAACCCCGCCCGGACGATCATCGTCCGCCACACCAACGCCGCCTGATCCACCGACCGCCTGAAAGGTCCACCGTGGACGACGACTTCAACACGTACGACTACGCCGACTACCCGACCCGCGAGGAGGAGAAGGCGTACGAGATCGCCCTCGACCTCGCCGACGAACAGCGCCACTTCGAGGAGGAGAAAGCCAACCCCCGCCCCGGCCACACCGAGCTGTGCGAGGGCTGCCGCGGCTCCGGCACCGGATACGAGGAGGAGGTCTGGGACAACGAGGTCCTGGATGTGGTGGTCGTCGCCCACGGTGACTGCCCCGAGTGCGGCGGCTGCGGCTACTACGACTGCGACGGCACCTGCGAGTTCGCCCAGACCCCCGCCGAGATCTGACCGGACTGCCCACCGGCCGTGCCGCCCGGACCACCGCCGCAGCCAGCGGCCGGGGCCCGGACGGCGCGGGGGATCGGCAGACCGCTCCCACACAGCACGAAGCCCCACACCAACCGGTCAGTTCTTGGCAGATCGCCGGTAAGTGCGGGGCCGTGCATCCCAATCAGAGATGGACTAAGCATGCCCCAGTTCGACTACTCCACGCTCATCGTCATCGACGACACCGCCGACCGGGAGAGCGCCAGCGACGGCCACTCCCGCTACGGCGCCTACATCGCCCGCCACGCCGGCCACTTCCACGAGGACGGCGAACCGCTCCGTCCGGCCGAGTTCGCCGCCGCCGCGTGGCGCACCGCCATCAGCCCGGTCATGGCCCCGGGCTACGCGGCCGTGCGCCCGGACATCGACCGGATCGAGGTGTACGTCGACCCCGACGGCGGCGCCCAGCTCTGCGCGAAGATCGGCCTGCGGCACAGCGTGCTCGCGCACCGGCCCGCCGGCCGCCTGCTGGACTGGGAGCGCGCCCCGTGGTCCCGCCCCGGCGAGGCGTGGCCCGCGCTGGCCAGCCCCGAGCGCACCGACCGCCCCGCCGTCCTGGTGACCGCCACCGTGCTCCTCCCGGTCCCCGACGCCATCCTCGTCACCCCCACCACGGCCCGGCCCGGGCACACGCTCACCGACGAGGCCAAGACCGTCGTCGCCACCCTCGCCGAGCACGCCAACCACAACCTCGCCCCGCTCGTCGCCGACCTGCTCGGCGGTGTCCGGTGAGCGGACCGGCCACCAGCTCGTTGAGCATCGAGTACGCCCCGAACGTGATCCCGTTCCGGCCCGAGCCCGCCGAGGTCAAGGCCGCCGAGCAGGCCGTCATCGGCGCCGCCCTGCTCGACCCCGCCCAAGTGCCGGCGCTGGCCGCCCAGCTCGGCGATCCAAGCGCCTTCTACCACCTGGCACACGAGACGATCTGGCGCACCATCGTCCGCATGGCCGACGGTGAACGGCCGGTCGACCCGGTGCTGCTGGCCGGGGTCCTGCGCGCCCAGGGCGACCTGGTCCGCGTCGGCGGGCCCGGCTACCTGCACACCTGCATCGCGGCCACCCCGACCGCCGCGAACGGCGACTACTACGCCGAGATCGTGCGCGTGGCCGCCGAGCGGCGCCGCATCAACACCGCCACCAGCCGCCTCGCCTACATGGCCGGCGACGACCAGGCCGACCTGGACGCCGTCCGCACCGCCGCCCTCGCCGCCCTCGCGGACCTGGCCTCCGGCGAGACCTGGCTCGATCCCGTCCCGCTCGGCGCTCACGGCACGCTGCCCACCTTCCCCGTCCGGGCCCTGCCCGGGTGGGTGGGCACGTACGTGGATGCGGTGGCGGAGTTCACCCAGACCCCGGTCGACATGGCCGCCACCATGTCCCTGGCCGCGTTGTCGACCGCCGCCGGCGGGCGGGTGGGGGTGGAGATCCGGCCCGGCTGGCGCGAGCAGTCCAACCTCTACCTGGTCTGCGCGATGCCGCCGGCCAGCCGCAAGTCCGACGTGTTCGCGTTCATGACCGGCCCGGTCTACCGGGTCGAGGACGAGCTGCGGGCCGAGTCCCGGGCCCGGATCATCGAGGCCGAGACCGCCAAGGAGACGGCGCTGGCCGAGGTCGAGGCGCTCATGGCCAAGGCCCGCAAGAACCCCGACCTCGACCGCGCCCACCTGGTAGCCGAGATCTCCGGCGCCCGGATGCTGGCCGACGAGATCGTCGTCCCGCCGACCCCGCGGCTGACCCTGTCCGGGGACATCACCCCCGAGACCGTCACCCACCACCTCGGCGTCCACCGCTGCCTCGCCGCCCTCAGCCCCGAGGGCGACCTCTTCGACAGCATCGCCGGCCGCTACAGCAGCAAGCCCAACCTCGGCGTCTTCCTCCAGGCCCACAAGGGCGAGCGGCTCCAGGCCGACCGGATCACCCGCGAGCAGCCGACCGTCGACAAGCCCGCGCTCACCATCGGCGTCACCCCGCAGCCCGCCGTCCTCCAGGAGCTCGGCGCCGCTCCCGGCGCCCGGGACCGCGGCCTGCTCGCCCGCTTCCTCTACTCCCTCCCGCCCTCCAACCTCGGCTACCGCAAGATCCGGACCGCCCCTGTCCCCGAACCGGTCGCCACCACCTACGACGTTCGCCTGTCCGGGCTCCTGCGCACCCTCACCGCGCTGGACGAGCCGGTCGTCGTGAAGATGACCGAGGCCGCCGACCTCGCCGTCGAGAAGTTGCAGGAGAAGTTCGAGGTCCAGCTCCGCCCTGACGAGCCGCTCGCCCACATCAAGGACTGGGCGGGCAAACTCGTCGGCCACATCGCCCGCATTGCGGTGCTCCTCCACCTCGCCGACCACGTCGGCGGCGACTGGCGCGCCCCCGTCGAGGCCGCCACCGTCGACCGCGCCGCCGAGATCGCCGAGTACTACACCGCCCACACCCTGGCCGTCTTCGACCTCATCGCCGCCGACCCCGCCACCGAGGACGCTCACGCCCTCCTCCAGTGGCTCCAGCGGCCGAAGAAGGACGGCAGCCACCGCACCCACATCAAGGCCCACGACGCCGTCGCCAGCAGCCGCCGGTTCAAGAAGGTCGCGGACGTCGAGCCCGCTCTGCAGCTGCTCGAACAGCACGGCTGGCTCCGCACCGACCAGCCCCCCGCGAGCGGCCAGCGCGGCCGACCGCAGGCTGTCACCTTCCGTGTCCATCCGGCGCTGAGCGCCCCCGCAGGTACGGACCCGAGCACGTAACCGTCAGGAACGTCAGGACAAAGCCCTGACCTGGCAATACGCCGCCGGACGGGCCGTCAGCGCACGTCAGGGCTGTCAGGGATAGCCGAGATCTCCTGACAGTCCTGACAACCCCTGACGCCCGGCCAGGAGCCGTATCAGCAGGTCAGCGAGTTCCCCTGACATGCCTGACGCTTCCGCCCTCTGCCGCCGCCCGCGAGAGGGCTAGCAACACTCCGCAGTCACCCTCCGCACCCACAGCAGGAGACTTCGCCATGCCCAAGCGCGAACTGCTCAAGCTCCCCGTCGTGCTCGCCGAACTCGACATGTCCCGTGCCGCCTTCTACCGGATGCGCGCCCGGGGCCAGGCGCCGCGCCTCATCAAGCTCCCCAACGGTCAGGTCCGGGTCGACCGGGCTGACCTGGACGCGTGGCTCGCCGCCTGCGAGGTGGCCGCCTGATGCCCACCTCCTACAAGGTCACCTTCTGGGAGCACCGCCACCGGCCCGACCGCCGCAAGCCCTGGCAGGTGCGGTGGACGGTGAACGGCCTGGAGTTCTCGGAGTCCTTCCTCACCAAGACCCAGGCGGACGGCCGGAAGGCCGTACTGCTCGTCGCGGCGGGCTCCCACGAGCCCTTCGACACGGAGACGGGCCTCCCCCTCTCGGAGCTGCGCAAGCTCAAGGAGGAGGAGAGCGCCGTCACCTGGTACCAGCACGGGCGGAACTACGTCGAGGCCCGCTGGGACGGCGCCCCGGCCAAGACGCGGACGACCTGGGCTGACGCCCTGGCCAGCGTCACGTTCGAGCTGGTCAGGAGCAAGACCGGCATGCCGGACAAGCTCCTCGTGCGGCGCGCGCTGTACGGCTGGGCCTTCAACGTGAACCGCTGGACCGACGAGCCGCCGGCCGACGTCGCCAAGGCCCTGGCCTGGGTGGCGCGGAACTCGGTGGACGTGTCGGAGCTGGCGGACCCGAAGATGGTCCGCCGCCTGCTCGCCGCCCTCTCGGTGAAGCTGGACGGCACCAAGGCCGCCGCCTCCACCACGCTCCGGAAGCGCCGGATCCTGAACCACGTCCTGGGCCGTGCCGTCGAGGACGGCCTCCTGACCGTCAACCCGCTGCCGTCGGTGCAGTGGCAGCCGCCTCGGGCCGAGGATGAGGTCGATCCCGAGTACGTCATGAGCCCCGAGCAGGCCGTCGCGATGCTGGAGGCCGTCGGCCGGCAGGGGCGGCGCGGGCCGCGGCTGGTGGCGTTCTTCGCGTGCATGTACTACGCGGGCATGCGTCCGGGCGAGGTGGTCCACCTGCGCAAGGACCGGTGCGTTCTCCCGGCGGAGGGCTGGGGGAAGCTCAACCTCAACGGGAACAGCCCCCGCGTCGGGTCGTCCTGGACCGACAGCGGGGCGTCCCACGATCCCCGCGGCTTGAAGCACCGGGCGGAGTCGGCCACCCGGCCGGTACCGATCCCGCCCGAGCTGGTGAGGCTGCTGCGGGAGCACATCGAGCTGTACGGCACGGCTCCCGATGGCCGGCTCTTCCGGACCTTCCGGAACGGCATGGTGCAGGAGAGCGGGTACGGCGTCGTCTGGGCGGCCGCGCGGGCAGAGGTCTTCAGCGAGGAGGAGCGGGCCACCCCGCTGGCCAAGCGCCCCTACGAAGCCCGGCACGGCGGGGTTTCACTCTGGCTGGCGTCCGGCGTGCCGGTGGCCGAGTGCGCTCGGCGAGCGGGGCACAGCATCGCCGTCCTGCTCCGGGTCTACGCGAAGTGCATCCACGGCGACGAGGACCACGCGAACCAGCTCATCACCGAGCGGCTCCAGCGCCGCGCGGCGCCCCCGACGGGGGGTTCCTGAGTTTGGTCCGCGCCTGGTCCGGAACCGCTGGTCAGGACTGGGATCCGGGCGAAACGAGGTGAGACAAACCAGGCAAAACGACCATCCGGCGTGACCGGTGTTCGAGCACAAGAAAACGGCCTCTGATCTGCGTTTCCGCAGCTCAGAGG
>NZ_JBHVET010000323.1:0-8978 GCF_042802135.1 Kitasatospora sp. NPDC057512 | reverse complement strand
GGGCGGTCGCGGAGGAGGACGACGCGGCCTCGGCGGCGGCCGCCCAGGCGGCCGGGCCGGGGGCGGCGGGGGGCTCCGCGTCGGTGGCCGCGTCTTCAGCCCCGCCGGCGTCCTCGGCCCCGCTGGTGTCTTCAGCCCCGCCGGTATCCTCGGCCCCGCCGGCGTCCTCGGTCTCCTCGGCGTCCTCGCCCGGCACGAAGGTGGCCATCAGCTGGAGCAGCTTCTCGGCGAGGCTGTCCTCGGCCATCGCCAGCCCCGCCAGGGCGAGCAGTGTCCGGGTCGGCGCCTCGTCCTCCTCGTCGCCCCCCGCCGCGTGCGCCTCGGGGCCGGTGAGCTCCTCCTGGAACGACAGCACCCGCCCGTCCTCGACGGCGGCCTGGATCGCGGTGGCCGGTTCGGGCATCCGGAGCCGGTCGAGCCCGACCGCCACCTCGGCGAGTTCCTGGGCCGAGTGCCCGCGCAGCGCCGCCTGCTCCAGCAGCCACGGCACCAGTGCACGGGCGCGGCGCTCGTCGCCCGGGCCGGCACCGGCGCCGAGCAGCTCCCGGGCGAAGCCGTCCGCGTGCTCGGGCCGGACGCCGGGCAGGCCCAGCACCGCCCACGGGTCCTCGCGCAGCCGTACGGGCGCCTCCTCGCCGAGCGCGGCCACGGCGGCGGCCGCCAGGTCGGCCGGGGCGCCGCCGGCGGTCAGCACCTCGACGGTGGCGCGGAGCACCTCGCCGCGCTGCCGGTCGGACACCACCGGGGCGGGGGCGGCCGGGGCGGGAACCCGGGCCGGAACGGGGGCGGCCGGGACCGGGGCGGCCGGGACCGGGGCCGGAGCGGCCGGCTCCGACTCCCCGGGCTCCGACCCTCCGGGCTCCGGGGCCTCCTCCGTCGGCGCCTCCGCAGCCGGGGCCTCCGCCATCGAGGCCTCCGCGCGGGCGGCACCCGCCCGTGCGGCACGGTCCGCGGCGTCCTCCGGCTGCATGCCGCGGATCCGCCGGGCCAGCTCCGCGAACTTCGCGGCCTTCGCCTCCGGGGTCAGCTGGGCCCCGGCGGTCACCTCCGGAGCGCCGTTCCCCGTGTCAGTCATCGTCGTCCGCTCCAAAGGTCACTCCACTGCAGGTTCTGCCCGACGACCCGGGCCGGGGGTCACAGCTCCGTCCACCCCTGGTCCGGGTAGTGGTGCACCGGCGACGAGATGTCGTCCAGCGCACCACGGATCTCATCCGGAAGCGTAAGCGCCTCCACCGACAGCGCCGACTGCAGCTGGGCCACCGTCCGGGCTCCGACCAGGGCGCTCGCCACCCCGGGCCGGTCCCGGACCCAGGCCAGCGCGACCGCCAGCGGGGTGCTGGCGAGCCCGTCGGCGGCGGTGGCGAGGGCGTCCACGATCCGTCGCGAGCGCTCCCCGAGGTACGGCTGGACGAACCCGGACAGGTACGGCGAGGCGCCGCGCGAGTCCTGCGGCACGCCGTGCCGGTACTTGCCGGTGAGCACCCCGCGCCCGAGCGGCGAGCCGGCCAGCACCCCGACCCCGGCGTCCAGCGCGGCGGGCAGCGCCTCCCGCTCGATGCCGCGCTGGAGCAGCGAGTACTCCAGCTGCGCCCCGGCCAGCGGCACCCGCCCGTGGTGGGCGTGCTGCCAGGCGGCGGACTTGGCGAGCTGCCAGCCGCTGAAGTCGCAGACCCCGACGTAGCGGGCGCGCCCGGAGGAGACGGCGATGTCGAGGGCGCTGAGCGTCTCCTCGACCGGGGTCGCCGGGTCGAAGGAGTGCACCTGCCACAGGTCGACGTAGTCGGTGCCGAGCCGGCGCAGCGAGGCGTCCAGGGCGGCGAGCAGGTGGCCGCGCGAGCCGTCGAAGCGGCGCGCGGACTCGGGGACGCTGCCGGCCTTGGTGGCGATGACGAGCTCGGAGCGGGGGACCAGGCTGTCGGTGAGCCGGGAGATCAGGTACTCGGCGCCGCCGTCCGCGTACACGTCGGCGGTGTCGAGCAGGTTGCCGCCGGCGTCGACGAACTCCTTGAGCTGCTCGGCGGCCTCCTGCTCGTCGGTGTCGCGGCCCCAGGTCATGGTGCCGAGGCCGAGCCGGGAGACCTGGAGGCCGGTACGGCCGAGGTGGTGCTTTTCCATCGGACGGGCCTTCCACTGGCCGGTGGCCCCGGGAGCCCCGGCGGCCCTGTGAACGCGCAGGTGGGGAGAGTGCTCCCCACGTCGGCTGAGCGTAGCGGCCGGTGCGCGGAGAGAGGTGCAGACCCGCAGAACGATCAACGGCACCGGTGTGACCGGATCCACCCCTACCCGTCAGTAGCGTGTTCGGTGCGGGCACGGTTACCCTCGCGACCAACCCCAACCCACTGGAAGGTGCGGCAGATGCGACTCGGGATCAACCTCGGCTACTGGGGACTCGGCATGGACGCCGACAACATCGCCGTGGCCCAGGAGGCGGACCGCCTCGGCTACTCCGTCTGCTGGGCGGCGGAGGCGTACGGCTCGGACGCCGCGACGGTGCTCAGCTTCGTCGCCGCGAAGACCGAGCGGATCGACGTCGGCTCGGCCATCTTCCAGATCCCGGCGCGCACCCCGGCGATGACCGCGATGACCGCCGCGACCCTGGACACCCTGTCCGGCGGCCGGTTCCGGCTCGGCCTCGGCGTCTCCGGCCCGCAGGTGTCCGAGGGCTGGTACGGCGTGAAGTTCGACAAGCCGCTCGCCCGCACCCGCGAGTACGTGGAGATCATCCGCAAGGCGATGTCCCGCGAGCGCCTGACGCACGAGGGCGAGCACTGGACGCTGCCGCTGCCCGGCGGCCCCGGCAAGCCGATCAAGCTCACCGTGCACCCGGTGCGCGAGCACATCCCGCTGTACATCGCCGCGATCGGCCCCAGGAACCTGGAGCTGACCGGCGAGATCGCCGACGGCTGGCTCGGCATCTTCTTCTCGCCCGAGCACGCCGCGCTCTCCCTCGACCCGCTGACGGCCGGCCGCGCCAAGGCCGGGCGGACGCTGGAGGGCTTCGACCTCTGCCCGACCGTGAACCTCGCGGTCGGCGAGGACATCAAGGCCGGGGTCGACGGCCTGCGCTCGTACGCCGCGCTCTACATCGGCGGCATGGGCAGCAAGGAGAAGAACTTCTACAACCAGCTCGCCCGGCGGATGGGCTACGAGCAGGCCGCCGACGAGGTCCAGGAGAAGTACCTCGCCCGGGACTACGCGGGCGCCGCGGCCGCCGTCCCGCACGACCTGATCGACGCCACCTCGCTGATCGGTGACACCGCCCGGATCGCCGACCGGATGCAGGCCTACGCCGAGGCGGGCGTCAGCACGCTCACCCTGGCTCCGTCCGGGTTCACCCTGGACGAGCGGATCCTGGCGCTGCGCACCGGTGTCGAGGCGCTGGAGCGCGCCGGACTGGCCTGACCGGGGCCGGGTGTCCGAGCGGCCCGACAGCCGGCGGCGCCACGGCCCGTGGCCGGACAGCCGTCGGCGCTACAGCCAGTCGTGCCGCTTGAACACCCGGTGCAGCACCAGGCAGACCACCGCCATCAGCACCAGCACCGCCGGGTACCCCCAGACCTGGCGCAGCTCGGGCATGTGCTCGAAGTTCATCCCGTAGATGCCCGCGATCATCGTCGGTACGGCGGCCAGCGCCGCCCAGGCCGAGATCTTCCGCATGTCGTTGTTCTGCTGGACGCTGACCTGCGCCAGGTTGGCGTTCAGGATGTCGGACAGCAGCCGGTCCATGCCGTCCACCTGGTCGTTCACCCGGGCCACGTGGTCGGCGACGTCCCGCAGGTAGGGCGCGGTCTCGGGGCGGACGAGGCGGGCGCCGCGCTCCAGGGCCAGCATCGGCTCCAGCAGCGGGCCGGTGGCCCGGCGCACGGACATCACCTGGCGCTTGTAGCCGTAGATCCGTCCGGCGGTGTCGCGGTCCACCCGGGAGGGGGAGAAGATGTCCGCCTCCAGTTCGTCCAGGTCGCTCTGGAGCCCGGCGGCCACGTCCATGTAGCCGTCGACGATCGTGTCGCAGACCGAGTGCAGCACCGAGCTGGGCCCGTACCGCAGCTGTTCGGGGTCCTGCTCCAGGGCGGCCCGCAGTCCGCTGAGCGGGCTGTCCTCGCCGTGCCGGACGGTCATCACGAAGTCCGGGCCGAGGAAGACCATCACCTCGCCGACCGTGACGACGTGCCCGCCGGGGTGGTAGCCGAGGGTCTTTAACGCGACGAACAGCGAGCCCTGGTAGGCCTCCACCTTGGGGCGCTGGTGGGCGCTGACGGCGTCCTCGACGGCCAGCGGGTGCAGCGCGAACTCCTTGCCGACGCGGTCGAGTTCCTCGGCGGTGGGCTCGAACAGGCCTATCCAGACGAAGCCGTCCGGGCCGGCCGCGCGGGCGGCGGCGAGCGCGTCGGCCAGGTCCTCGGGGGCCTCGATGCGGCGGCCGTCGTGGTAGGCGGCGCAGTGGACGATCATGCGGGCCATTGTCACCCGAGCGGGGCCGTCCGGCACGGATCCGGGGGATTCCGGTCCACCGGCCCCCGGTGGCCGACCCGTGGCGGACCCGGCCGCCGGGAGCCGGACGGGCGGGGAATCCGGTCTCCACGGCCGGGCCGAGAGGCCGTAGGCTGACCCCATGCCCACCCTGCTGCTCGTCCGTCACGGCCGCTCCACCGCGAACACCGCCGGAATCCTGGCCGGTTGGACCCCCGGCGTGGACCTCGACGACACCGGCCGGGAGCAGGCCGCCGCGCTGGCCGGCCGACTGGCCGGCATCCCGCTGGTGCGGGCGGTCAGCAGCCCGCTGGAGCGCTGCCGGCAGACGCTGGAGCCGCTGCTGGCGGTGCGGCCCGAGCTGGGTCCGCCGGCCGAGGACGAGCGGCTGGGGGAGTGCCACTACGGAGATTGGACCGGCCGCCCGCTGGCCGAGCTGGCGAAGGAGCCGCTCTGGCGCACCGTGCAGGACCACGCCGCCGGGGCCGCCTTCCCCGGCGGGGAGTCGCTGCGCGAGCTGAGCCACCGCACGGTGGACGCGGTGCGCGAGTGGAACCGGAGGATCGCCGCCGAGCACGGCGAGGACGCGGTCTGGATCGCCTGCTCGCACGGGGACGTGATCAAGGCCGTGGTGGCCGATGCGCTCGGGCTGCACCTGGACCACTTCCAGCGGATCAGCGTCGAGCCCTGTTCGGTCACCGCGATCCGCTACACCCCGCACCGGCCCTTCGTGCTGAGGATGGGCGACACCGGCGACCTCGCCTCGCTCGCCCCCCGGCCCGGCCCGGCGGCGGCCACCCCGGCCGGCGACGCGGTGGTCGGCGGCACCGTCTAGTCCGCGCCGCCGACGGGCCGTCCGGGGAGGCGCCGTCCGTGGCGGCACCGTCCGGTTCCCCGGGTGCCACCCCGCCCGCGGCCGTCGGCTCGGCTCCCCGGCCGGAGCCCGAAGGTCGTAGGGTGACTAGCGAGTCCATCCGGCCGCGGCCCGCCCCCGGCGGAACCGCGCCGACCGACACGATCCGGAGCGAGAGCGTGCCCCGTCAGGTCTTCTTCTACGACCAGCCCGAACGGTTCGTGGCCGGCACCGTCGGCCAGCCCGGCGCCCGGGCGTTCTACCTTCAGGCCAGCGCCCGGGGCCGGATCACCAGCGTGCTGCTGGAGAAGACCCAGGTCGCGGCACTCGCCGAGCGCATCGAGGAGGTCCTGGACGAGGCGCTGCGGCGCAGCGGCGGCGACGCGTCCATCCCGGCCGCCGCCCCGAACGACCTGCTCGACACCGCGCCGCTGGACCTCCCGCTGGAGCAGGAGTTCCGGGTCGGCACCATGGCCCTGGCCTGGGACAGCGTGGACGCCTGCCTGGTGGTCGAGGCGCAGGCGCTGGTCGAGGAGGAAGAGGAGGAGGACGCCGCCGAGGCGGCCTTCACCGACGACGAGAACGGCCCGGACATGCTGCGGGTGCGGCTGTCCGGCGCGATGGCCCGGGTCTTCGCCAAGCGCGCGCTGGACCTGGTCGCGGCCGGCCGCAAGCCCTGCCCGTTCTGCAACCTGCCGCTCGACCCGGAGGGCCACCTGTGCCCGCGCGCGAACGGCTACCGGCGCTGAACACCGACACCCCGCCGCAGGCCGACCCGACGGCCGCCGCCGCGCTGGCCGCCGACGTGCCCACCGCCCTCGCGCTGCTGCGCCAGGGCGGGCTGACGGTGCACGGCCGGCTCACCGACGCCTCCAACGCCGCGCTGTACTGCACGGTGGCGCACGGCTCGCTGAGCGCGCAGGCCGTCTACAAGCCGGTGGCCGGGGAGCGCCCGCTGTGGGACTTCCCGGACGGCACGCTGGCCGGCCGCGAGGTCGCCGCGTACGAGCTGTCCGCCGCGACCGGCTGGGCGCTGATCCCGCCCACCGTGCTGCGCGACGGCCCGCACGGGCCCGGCATGCTGCAGCTGTGGGTCGAGCCGGACCCGCTGGCCGAGCCGCTGCTCGCGCTCCAGGACCCGCGCGGCCCGGAGGCGGGCTGGCTGCCGATCGTCCGGGCCGAGGTCGAGGGCGGGCGGACGGCCCTGCTGGTGCACCACGACGACCGGCGGCTGCGCCGGCTCGCCGTCCTGGACGCGGTGCTCAACAACGCCGACCGCAAGGGCGGCCACCTGATCCCGGCCGCCGACGGCCGGGTGTACGGCATCGACCACGGCGTCACCTTCAACACCGAGGACAAGCTGCGCACCCTGCTCTGGGGCTGGGCCGGCGACCCGCTGCCCGCCGAGGCGCTGGAGGTGCTGACCCGGCTGGCCGGGCAGCTGGACGGCGAGCTCGCCGAGCGGCTCGCCCCGCACCTGACGGCGGCCGAACTGGACGCCACCCGGGCCCGGGTGGCCGCGCTGCGCGGCTCCGGCCGGCACCCGCTGCCGCCCGAGGACTGGCCCGCGATCCCCTGGCCGCCGGTGTAGGCCGGGGTTTCGGCGGGCCCGGACCGGCCTGCCCGGACGGCCGGTGGTCCGGCCCGCTGGTCGAAAACGGCGGCAGATGGTCTGGACCTGTCCCCGGAACAGGTCGCACACTGCTCCGATGGATGTGCGACGGACCACCCCCACCCCCCGAACCACGCCGGACCTGCCGTTGCACCGGTTACAGGTCCCGCTGCCCCACCTGCTCCCCTTCGCCATCGGCAGTTTCGACGCGATCGGCCCGCTCTCCCGGGCCGGCTTCCCCCACCGGCACTCGTTCTACGAGATCGTCCACGTCACCGGCGGCCACGGCGCCCACGTCCTGGACCTCGTCCACCGGCCGCTGGCGCCACCGCAGTTGTGCGTGATCACCCCCGGCCAGGTGCACTACTGGGCGGACGCCGAGGAACTGGTCGGCCGGGTCGTCCTGTTCAACGAGGACTTCCTGCTCGGCCACCCCCAGGACCTCGCCGCCCTGCGGGCGCTGGCCACCCGACCGGCCCTCGCGCTCGGGGACCAGGCCGACGCGGTCGCCGCGCTGCTCGCCGACATGGAGTACGAGTACCGGACCAGGGGCCCCGGCTACCAGGGCGTGCTGCGGGCCAGCCTGCACATCCTGATCGTCCGGGCGCTGCGCGCCTGCGCCCCGGCCGACCGTCCGGCGGTGCCCGGCCGCCCGGCCGAAGTGGCCGCCGCCTTCACCCGGTTGATCGCCCGGCCGGGCGGGGTGCGGCACTCGGTGGCCTCCACCGCGCAGGAACTCGGCGTCTCCCCGGGGCACTTGCAGACCCTGGTGAAGCAGGCCACCGGCCGGACGCCCGGTGGGCTGATCCGCCGCCAGCAGACCCTGGAGGCCAAACGGCTGCTCGCCTGCACGGACTTGACGATCCGTCAGGTCGCCAAGGAGGCGGGCTTCGTCGACCCGGCGTACTTCTGCCGGTTCTTCCGCCGGGAGACCGGGATGACCCCGGGGGAGTTCCGGTCCAGGGTCGACGGAAATCACCACGATCCCCGGATCATGTCCATCGCGGTCGCACCGGACGGCCCGTAACTTTGCTGGTGGCCACCGGTGGCCGGTCCGGCGCGCACGGACGGGCGGCCGGTCCGGCCCTTGTCATGCCCCCACCATGGCAAGGGCCGCCCCCACCCCCGCCTCACGAGAAGGAGACGGCGCATGCCCACGCCCGACGGCATGATCAGCCGCAAGACCGTCCTGAAGGCCGCCGCCGCGCTCGGGGCCGCCCCGCTGCTGGTCGGCGGCGGGGTCGCACTGGCCCGGGACCAGATCGGCACCGGCGAGCCGCTCGCCCTCACCCCCGAGTGCCACGACGGGGACGCCCCCACCATCGAGCAGACCGAGGGCCCGTACTTCAAGCCCAACTCCCCGCTGCGCAGCTCGATGGTCAACGACGGCCCCGGCACCCACCTGGTCGTCAGCGGCTACGTCTTCGGCCGCGCCTGCCGGCCCATCTCCGGCGTGCTGCTGGACTTCTGGCAGGCCGACGACGGCGGCAACTACGACAACAGCGGATACACCTTCCGCGGCCACCAGTTCACCGACGCCAACGGCGCCTACAAGCTGGACACCATCGTGCCCGGCCTCTACCCGGGCCGCACCCGGCACATCCACGTCAAGCTCCAGGCCCCCGGCCGCCCGATCGTCACCACCCAGCTGTACTTCCCGGGCGAACCGCGCAACAACACGGACACCATCTACGACGCCCGGCTGCTGATGAACGTCCGCCAGAACGGGTCGACCCGCGAGGGCAGCTACGACTTCGTGCTGAACGTCCCGCAGACCCCGGGCACGCCGAGCCCCACGCCCACCCCGACCGCCACCTCCACCGGCGGCCCCACCACGCCGCCCGGCGGCAGCTGGGCCGCGGGCACCTCGTACAACGCGGGCGACCGCGTGACCTACTCCGGCGTCTCCTACACCTGCCTCCAGGCGCACACCGCCATGGCCGGCTGGGAGCCGCCGAACGTGCCGGCCCTCTGGCAGCGGTCGTAGCGGCTCCGGCCGCTCCACCCGAGGAGCCGGGCGCCCGGTCGGCGGCAGGGCCGACC
>NZ_JBHVET010000322.1:0-9023 GCF_042802135.1 Kitasatospora sp. NPDC057512 | reverse complement strand
GTAGAGCATCACCTTGCCGAGGTGAGGGTCGCGAGTTCGAATCTCGTCGTCCGCTCAGATACGAAGGGCCCCCTCGTTTGAGGGGGCCCTTCGGCATTCCCTCCCGGGCGTCCGGCATCCCCGCACCCGGCGGCCGGCGATATCGGCCATGACATTTGTCATCGCCGACCCGTGCATCCCCACCGCGATGTCATGACGGCGCGCACTGCCCGTACGGCCGGGCCGACGGGAGGCTTGAGGCATGGAAACGAGCCGGCCCTCCCGCCCCAGCGACGACGTGATCGAGGTCACCGACCTGCACCGCCACTACGGCGGCGGCAGCACCGGGTACCACGCGGTGCGCGGCGTCGACCTGACCGTCCGACGCGGCGAGCTGTTCGCCCTGCTCGGCACCAACGGGGCCGGCAAGACCTCCACCATGGAGGTCATCGAGGGCCTGGCCGCGCCCACCGGCGGCACCGTCCGGGTGCTCGGCCGGGACCCCTTCAAGGAGCGCGGCGCCGTCCGCCCGCGGATCGGCATCATGCTCCAGGAGGGCGGCTTCTCCGGCGAGCTCACCGCCGCCGAGACCGGCCGCACCTGGGCCGGGATGACCAGCGGCGCCCGCCCGGTCGCGGAGGCGCTGGAGCTGGTCGGCCTCGGCCACCGGGCGAACGTCCGGGTCAAGCAGCTGTCCGGCGGCGAGAAGCGCCGGCTGGACCTCGCGATGGCCCTGCTCGGCCGCCCCGAGGTGCTCTTCCTGGACGAGCCCAGCACCGGCCTCGACCCGGAGGCCCGCGCCGCCGTCTGGCGGCTGGTCCGCGAGCTGCGCGCCCAGGGCACCACGGTGCTGCTCACCACGCACTACCTGGAGGAGGCCGAGGAGCTGGCCGACCGGCTGGCCATCATGCACGGCGGCCAGGTCGTCACCTCCGGCACCGTCGCCGAGGTGATCGCCGGCCGGCCCTCCCGGATCTCCTTCGAACTGCCCGAGTTCACCGGGACCGCGCTGCCCGTCCTGCCCGGCGCCGAGCTGTCCGTCGACGGCCGCAAGGTCACCGTGCAGACCGTCGGGCTCCAGGACACCCTCACCGACCTGCTCGGCTGGGCCCGGCACCACGGCGTCGCGCTCGGCGCGCTGGACGCCCGCAGCGCCTCCCTGGAGGAGGCCTTCCTCGCGATCGCCTCCGAGGCCGCCCACCAGCACCCCCCGCAGGCGCCCGCCGCCACCCGCCCCGCCCGCCGCCGCCTGATCGGATCCGCCCGATGACCACCGCCACCGCCACCACCACCGGCCCGCAGAGCACCGCCGTCCGCCGGCTGCTCGCCCTCGGCCGGGCCGAGGCCACCCTGCTGCTGCGCAACCGCACGGCCCTGTTCACCGCCCTGGTGCTGCCGCTGTTCCTGGTCGTCGTCCTCCGGAGCACGCTGGCGCAGCAGGCCGAGTCCAACCCCGGGCTGGACGTCGACTCGCTGCTGGTCTACGGCTCGGTCGGGATGGTCCTGGCCTTCGTCGTGTACTACAACCTGACCGCCGCGTACGTCGGACGGCGCGGTGAGCTGGTCCTCAAGCGGCTGCGCACCGGTGAGGCCCGGGACATCGAGATCCTGCTCGGCACCGCCGTCCCCTCGCTCACCCTCGGCCTGCTGATGGCCGCCCTGATCGGGGTCGGCGGCAGCCTCGCCCTGCACCTGACCGTGCCGGTCAACCCGCTGCTGATGCTGGTCGGCCTGCTGCTGGCGCTGGCCACCATGATCGCCCTGGCCGCGCTGTCCAGCGCCTTCACCAGGACCGTGGAGAGCGCGGGCATCACCACCCTGCCGGTCATGCTGGTCATGCAGTTCGGCTCCGGCCTGTTCGTCCCGCTGGACGTCATGCCCGAGCAGCTGGCGAACATCTGCCGCCTGCTGCCGACCACCCCGGCCTTCCAGCTGATCCGCGTCGGCTGGTTCGGCACCGACGGCTCGGCCGCCGCGACCGGTTTCGCCGGCTCCTGGGGCGCCGGCGGCTCGCACCTGGTCACCGGGGGCATCTGGCTCGCCCTCGCGGTCTGGGGCGCGGTGCGCTACTTCCGCTGGGAGCCCCGCCGCTGAGCATCCGGCAGTAATCCGAAGGAACGCCCCGGTACGACCTCTGATATGAAGGCAGCAAGCATGATCGTGGTCGAACTGGGGGCGGAAGAAATGAGAATGCGGTCGCCGCTTCGCAGCTGGACGAGCCTGAGCAAGCCCCAGCGCACCGAGCTGTACCTGCGCTGGTCGCTCTACCTGATGGCGCTGTCCGTCCTGCCCGGCGTCCTGATCTCCGCCGGGAGCGTCGCCGACCGGCCCGAGAACATCCCGATGATCCGGATCTCCCTGCTGATCGGGCTCGCCGTCACCCTGGTGCTGCTGCGGGCCTACCGCACCACGCTCGACCACTACCTGGGCCGCCCCGCCGACCACCGGCTCTGGACCGCCCTCGCGGTCGGCCTCGCGGTGGCCGGCTCCTGGACGATCCTGCTGTTCGGGCCCGCCGACGGCGGGCCGCGGAACCCGGCGGGCGCGCCCTTCACCCCGTTCGTCGTCAGCGTCCTGCTGCTCGGCTCCTTCGGGCCGGCCTGCGTGGCGCTGACCCCGCGCTGGGCCGCCGTCACCGGGCTGGGCATGCTGGCGGCCGTCTACCCGGCCGCGGTGCTGTCCGGGGCCGACGCCGCCGGCGCCGCCGGGTACCTGACCGGACTGACCATCGGCATGGCCTTCCTCGGCTCCAGCTGCCGCAGCTTCGCCTGGCTGACCTCGATCGTCTGGGAACTGGACGCCGCCCGCGAGGCGCAGTCCCGGCTGGCCGTCGCCGAGGAGCGGCTGCGCTTCTCCCGCGACCTGCACGACGTGATGGGCCGCAACCTCACCACCATCGCGCTGAAGAGCGAGCTCGCCGTGCAGCTCGCCCGCCGGGGCCGCACCGAGGCCGCCGACCAGATGGCCGAGGTGCAGAAGATCGCCCAGGAGTCGCAGCGCGAGGTCCGGGACGTCATCCGCGGCTACCGCACCGCCGACCTGCACGCCGAGGCGATCGGCGCCCGCGCGGTGCTGCGCTCGGCCGACGTCGTCTGCGAGATCGACCTCGGCGAGCAGGCCGACGAGCTGCCGACCGCGGTCCAGTCGGTGTTCGGCTGGGTGATCCGCGAGGCCACCACCAACGTGCTGCGGCACAGCGAGGCCGACCGCTGCCTGATCCGGCTGCGGACCGAGGACGGACGGGCCGTGCTGGAGCTGGAGAATGACGGGGTGCCCGACGTCCCGTTCCCCTCCCAGGGCAGCGGCACCGGGCTGCGCGGACTGCGCGAACGGCTCGCCGCCCACGGCGGCGAGCTGACCGTGCCGACCGCCGGGGCGGGCGTCTTCCGGATGCTCGCCACCGTCCCGCTGCCGAGCTGAGGAAGAAAGACCGCCCGATGACCGAGAACGCCGCGCCCGTCCGCGTCCTGCTCGCCGACGACGAGCACCTGATCCGGGGCGCGCTGGCCGCGCTGCTCTCGCTGGAGGACGACATCGAGGTGGTCGCCCAGGCCGGCTCCGGGACGGAGGCGCTGGCGATGGCGCAGGCACACCGCCCGGACGTCGCGGTGCTGGACCTCCAGATGCCCGGCAAGGACGGCATCGAGGTGGCCGCCGCGCTGCGGCTGCTGCTGCCGGACTGCCGCTGCATGATCGTCACCGGCCACGGCCGCCCGGGCTACCTGAAGCGGGCGCTGGAGGTCGGGGTGCGCGGCTTCCTGCCGAAGACCGTCTCGGCGGCCGACCTGGCGGGCATCATCCGGACCGTGCGCTCCGGCGGCCGGTACGTCGACCCGGAGCTGGCGGCGGACGCGATCAGCGCCGGCGAGACCCCGCTGACCCCCCGTGAGACGGACGTCCTGGAGCTGGCCGCGGACGGCACCCCGATCGCCGAGATCGCCGAGCGCGCCTCGCTCTCCCAGGGCACCGTGCGCAACTACCTGTCCTCCGCGGCCGGCAAGCTGGGCGCGGAGAACCGGCACGCGGCGGTGCGGATCGCCCGCGAGCACGGCTGGATCTGAGGGATCCGGCGCCCGCGGGCGATCGTCCGGGCTCAGGCCCAGGTGGTGCCGGTCAGCCGCTCGTACACCTCGATGTACCTGGCCCGGGTCTGCTCGACGATCTCGGTCGGCAGCGCCGGCGGCGGCTGCTCGCCGTGGCGGTCCCAGCCGGAGGCCGGGGAGACCAGCCAGTCGCGGATCAGCTGCTTGTCGAAGGACGGCTGCGAGCGGCCCGGCTGCCACTGGTCGGCGGGCCAGTAGCGGGAGGAGTCCGGGGTGAGCACCTCGTCGCCGATCAGCAGCTCGCCGTCCAGCAGGCCGAACTCGAACTTGGTGTCGGCCAGGATGATGCCGCGCTCGCGGGCGATGTCCCGGGCCCGGGCGTAGACGTCCAGGGTGGTGCGGCGCAGCTGGGCGGCGAGCTCGGCGCCGATCCGGCGGGCGGTCTCCTCGTAGGAGACGTTCTCGTCGTGCTCGCCGACCTCGGCCTTGAGCGCCGGGGTGTAGATCGGGGCGGGCAGCTCGGAGCTGTTCTCCAGGCCCTCGGGCAGCGCGATGCCGCAGACCGTACGGCTCTCCTGGTACTCGGCCAGGCCGGAGCCGGCCAGGTAGCCGCGGGCGACCGCCTCGACCGGGACCATCTCCAGGCTGCGGCAGACCAGCGTGCGGCCCTTCCAGTCGGCCGGGGCGCCGGCCGGGACCTCGGTGGAGATCACGTGGTTGGGGACGATGTCGGCGATCCGCTCGAACCACCACAGCGACAGCTGGGTGAGGATGCGGCCCTTGTCCGGGATCTCGTTCGGCAGCACCCAGTCGTGGGCGGACGTCCGGTCGCTGGCCACCATGACCAGCTCGCCCGATCCGGTGCGGTAGAGGTCGCGCACCTTGCCGGTGTGCAGGTGGACCAGGCCGGGTACCTGGACCGGCTCGGGCTTGGTGACAAATCCGCTCAAGGTGTTCAGTCCTCAGGGGTCGTTCGCGGGTGGGGCACCGCGAAAGGGGAGGTCACTGCCCCCGCAGTCTTTCACGGGCGCGGTTTACCGCCCGCCGGGCCCCAGGGCCTGGTTCTTGCACAGGCGGTCCAGCAGGTTGGCGGTGGCCCGCTGGATCCGCTCGTCGGTCAGGCCCGGGCGGCCCAGCGCGGGCGACCAGGCGAAGGTGCCGGCCGCGAAGACGTACGCGCCGCTGGGCGCCCGGTACAGCGAGGTCTCCTGGTAGCGGGTGCGGCCGCCCAGGTCCTGGTACGGCGAGTGCGCCAGCAGCACCCGCTCGATGTGCTCGGGCAGCGCCACCTTGGGGTAGTAGCGGTCGGCCTCGCCGGCGACCAGCCCGGGCAGCTCGTCGCCCTCCTGGAGGCCGGTGCCGTCCCAGAGCCAGTGCGCGGTGTGCCGGGCGACCAGCGGGACGGGCGCGGCGACCCGCCCCGAGTACTGCACCCCGAGCAGCTGCTGCTCGGGCTCCCCGGCGTCCCGCCACAGCGCGCTGGCCGCGCCGGGCGCCCCGGCGGCCGGGCTGCCCGGACGGACCTTCTGCCGCTTGCGGCAGTTGAGCAGCCGGTTGGGCTCGCCGGAGGCGGCGGCGCTCAGCTCGACCCGCCAGTACATGGTGTTGGCGGAGAGGAACACCAGCGAGGTGCCGCCGTCCCGGGCCCGCTCGGCGGCCCGGCGCATCGGCTCGGACCAGTACTCGTCGTGGCCGGGGAAGACCAGCGCCCGGTGCCGGGACGGGTCCACCAGGCCGGCGTGCAGGTCGGTGGCGGTGGCGTAGGAGAGGTCGTAGCCGAAGCGCTCGGCCCAGCGGATGAAGTCGTACGCGTGGCCGACGTGCAGTGGCAGTCCGGCGGTGGCGTGCGGGCGGTCGAAGGAGACGGTGACGGCCGCCTCCGGCTCGCCGACCAGGCCGCCCAGGCCGTCCCAGGCGTGGTAGAGGCTGGCGCCGGTGCGGCCGTCCTCGGGGAACAGGTTGTACGCCTGCCAGGTCACGTCCGGGAGCACCAGGAGCAGCTCGGCGGTGCGCGCCCGCTCGTCGAAGTCCCGGACGGTGAAGGGGATGTGGCTGCGGTGCAGCATGTCCGCGGTGGTCAGCACGGCGACGTACGAGCCGGGCTTCCAGTGCGCCGGGATCTGGAGCCGCCAGGAGTGCCACCAGTGGTGGCAGGAGACCGTCCGGTCGACCACCAGCGGGGTGGGCTGGGCGAGGCCGGAGATCAGCGGGCTGGAGGTCATGTGGCGGGCGCCGTCGCCGCCGTAGTGGCCGATCCGGAAGACGTCCACGGTGAACTCGCGGGGCGGGTTGACGGTGACCCGGAAGTCCACCGAGCCGCCGGGGCGGATCACCCCGGCCGAGGCGAAGCCCTTGATCTGCTGGTCCACGTCGTTGGCGCCCTGCGGGCTGCCGACCGACGGCTTGGGCCGGGTGCCCGCGGTCAGCGGCTGCTGGCCGGGCGCGTCCACCGAGACGTACCAGGGGACGGCGCCCTCCGCCCCCGCCAGGTACTGGTCCGGGCTGCGCAGCCAGGGCAGCGGGCCCTGACCGAAGGGGTCGGAGACGCTGTAGGCGTGCGTCCCCGACTCCCAGCGGCGGTTGAGTTCCGTCCCCACGCGCCCCTCCCAGGTGCACTTCCGCCCGGTGGCACGTGCCCCCCGGATGTGCGTGCGGTCTAATACACCACAGAGTGGTGGCGCAACGTCACCCTCCGGTAGCGATTGGTGCAGGGAATCTCGCGCGCCTCCCGGGCAGGGCCTCCGGCCTGCGAAGATGCCCGGCGGCCGACCGATTTGGGGGCGCGCACCGGGGCGCCGAGCGCCCTCCTGGAACGCCTGGGACGTCAGAGGCGGACGGGTTTCTCGAGACGGACCTCGGCCGCGTCCAGCCAGGCGCGCAGCGGACCGTCCTGGCCCTGTTCGACGGCCTGGGCGACCGGGCCGGCCAGGTCGGTGCGGCGCACCCCGCCGAGCAACAGCACCGGGCCGTCCAGCCAGTCCAGGCCGGGGGCGCCGCCGGCGGTGTCCACGGCGGCGCAGCAGACCATCGCGGTGACGTGGTCGACCAGCAGGTCGCGGCCGCTGCGGTCGGGTTCGAGCAGCGGGGCCGGGGCGGTGGTGCGGGCCAGCTGGGCGGCGAGCGCGGCGGCCAGCAGCTCGCCGTCGCCCTCGGCGAGCCGGCCCAGCAGCCGGGTGAGGGTCGGGGCGCCGGGGCGGGACTGCGGGGCGAGCCGGTCCAGGGCGGTCTGCAGGGCGGCGGCGCCCGCCCGCCAGCCGGCGTCCACCACCTCGGCCGGGTAGTCGGCCCACTCCAGCTCGTGCCAGCCGCCGGCCGCCGGGCGGCCGAAGAACAGCTCGGCGGCCAGCCGGGAGACCGCCCGGTCGACGGTGCCCGGCTCCTCCAGCAGGTCGCAGGCGGGGCGGTCGCCGAGCCGGCTGCCGTAGCCGTCGGCCAGCCGGTCGCGCCGGGACAGCTCGGTGAGCGCGGAGACCACGCCGGCGTTGAGGTGGGCCGGGTGGCGGCCGAGCCGCCAGGCGGGCAGCGCGACCCGGGTGAGCAGCCGGTCCCAGCCCGCGTAGGCCAGGCCGACCTGCTCCTGGGCGGCGATCCGCAGGCCGTAGTCGACCGCCCTGGCCTGTTCGGAGGCCCAGCCCGCGACCGAGCGCTCCAGCTCGGCGGAGTGGCCCCGGCAGGCGCCGAGCAGGCGGCGGACGACCCTGCGGACGACCCGGTCGGCGAGCGCGGCCGGACCGCGCCGGGGCGGCCGGGGCGGGGCGGCGAGGGTGCCGCCGCCGAGGCCGGGGGCCGTACCGCCGCCGGAGTCCAGGCAGGCGTCCAGGCGGCGCAGGAAGCGCCGGGCGGCGGCGATCTCCGGGTCGGCGGAGGCGGCGGTGCCGGCCACCACGGGGGCGAGCAGGGCCCGCAGCTCGCCGGCCCGCATCCACCAGAGGAAGGGCGAGCCGATCACCAGGACGGGGGCGGGCACGGCCGGATCCGGCCGCGTCGGCGACGTGGCCGTCGGCCGGGTGGGCGGGACGTCCTCCAGCCAGCTGTCGCAGTCCGGGGTGAGGGCGACGGCGGAGGGCGACGGTACGTCCAGCCGGTCCGCCAGCTCGTCGATCAGCCGGTACAGCTCGGGTGCCTCGGCGCGGTCCAGCGGGACGGCCGGGGTGCGCGGCGGGACGGCCCGGCGCAGGGCCCGGGCGGTCAGCCCGGCCACCAGCAGGGTCAGCGCGGCGACCGCGCAGACCGCCCAGCGGACGGCGTCCCAGCCGGCCGCGTCGGCGGCCCCGGGCGCGCCGATCCGGCCGGTGAACCGGCCCGCGAGCAGGACCACCGCGACGGCGGTGGGCAGGGCGGCGGCGGCCCGGGCGAGGCCTCGGACCCGCAGGACCGCCTGGGCGTGAGCGCGCGCGATGTCGACTGCGGCCATACGGTGCGGCACCCCCTTCGGAGCCCTCGGGCGCCCGGCTTCGGGCCCTGAGCCGACTCGAAATGATCAGTTCCGACCGGGAAGCGGAGGCGTCCGATCCCCGGTAGTGCATGCTGCGTGGCGCTACTGACATTTTCGACGCCCCGGTCCGGGTGGGCGTTCCGGATCACCCCGGTTTCCACTCGTCCCGGTGACACCGCCCGGATTCCGGACGCCGGCGGCCGGTCCGGTGCGAAGCACCCGACGACCGCCCGGCCGGACGCCGTCCAGCATCCCCCCGTGGGAGCACCGCTACCCGGCGGCGACCCCGGCGCGCGGGCCCCGTGCACCGCGATCCAGCGCACCATAAGGCCGCGCAGCCGGTTGCGTCAGCCGGATGCGGATGGTGTCACCCGATGGGCTGGAATCCGTCGGCCGAACGGTGAGTCCGCCCCCGTGGCCCCTCCAGCCCCGAAACGCCCGGGGCACTGCGCCCATGGGGGTTGACCGGCCGGCTCGCTTGTTCGAGCCTCGCTCGCCCCTGCCGGCGGTCCCCCGGCCCGGGCGGGCCGCCGCACGCCGTGGCCCCCGTGCGAGCGGTTCGCACG
>NZ_JBHVET010000321.1:0-9043 GCF_042802135.1 Kitasatospora sp. NPDC057512 | reverse complement strand
GGACGCGGCCGAAACCCGATTGCGTGCGTAGGAAGTCGGCCCGGCCGACTTCTCACGCACGCAATGTCCTCCCGTTTGGTCCGGCTGCGAGCGACGTGCCCCTAATCGTCAGTGTGACGCAAACGTGTTGGAAGCTGCCTGCCCAGCCTGCGGCGTCTGACATGCTGATGGTCCGTCGAGAGGGGTCGCAGCGATGCAGTGGAAGATCCACGGGGAACGTCCGATCTACGAGAACCCTTGGGTGAACCTGTGGTTGGCCGACGTCGAGCAGCCTGACGGGCGCCGCTGGGAGTACCACGTGGTCAAGCTCCGACACCTGGCCGTGGCCGCCATCGTGAACAGCGAGAAGCAGGTCCTCATGATGTGGCGGCACCGCTTCATCACCGACACCTGGGCCTGGGAACTCCCGATGGGCCTGGTCGAGCCGGACGAGACCCCGGCGGAGGCTGCGGCCCGTGAGGCACTGGAGGAGACCGGCTGGAAGGTCTCGGACGTGAAGCCGCTGATCTACGCCCAGCCAGCGAACGGGATCACCGACTCCGAACACTTCGTCTTCCGGGCCGATGCCGTCGAGTACGTGGGACCGCCGACCGAGCGCAACGAGTCCGACCGGATCGAGTGGATTCCCCTGTCCGAGCTGCGAGGAATGATCGATCGTCGCGAGATCGTCAGTAGTGGCACGCTCGTGGGCGTGCTCCACCTGATGCTGGACGAGTCTGGCCTTTGATCAGCTGGCCGCACTGGTGATCCGGTCGGCCAACGTCGCCACCGAGGCATTGGCCCGGTAGGGCGTGAGCAGGTGGCGGAACTCCTGGAGATGGGCGACTACTCGGGGGGACTCGATCACTGCCGCGAGAGCGAGGGCTTCCGTGGCGGGCGCGCACGCCAACTCGACCTGCCGCCCCTGAACCCCGCTCGTTGTTCCGACTCCCGACAAGTGATCCCGCCGTTTCCCACCCCCCCCACCCACCCCTCCGCCCCGCGCGACGTCACTCCAAGTCCGTGTGCGTGAGAAGTCGGCCCGGCCGACTTCTCACGCAGACGATGAAGGGCTGCGGACGCCCGCGCTCTACTTGTCGGGCCCTGCGCCGGTGGCCATCGCGCTGGCCAGCGCGGGCCTGCGAGTGATCCATTCCGTGTCACCGGTCTCCACCGAGCGCCGTACGGCCTTGATGATCGCCTCGTCGACGTCCACGGGTTGGGCCAGGTACGCGCGCATGTAGTGCTTGAAGAGCGCTGGGAGCTGGTCCGGCCGGGTCACGGTCCTGGCCCGGAGGGAGAAGAGCGGCAGGAACCACGATTCGAAGCCCTCCCTGAGCGCTCGCGTGGTTCGGTACGCCTCGTACAGCGGTTGGAGACTCGCCATGTGGTCGTACGGGAGGTGGCCGTGGAGGGCGTACTGGAGGCGGGTGCCGTCGTGTTGGCGGAAGTGCCGGCCGTGGGCGGCAATGTGATTGGCGGCGTTCTGGGTGATGGTCATGACGGCCACCTCCGCCCGGTGCCTTCGGGCTGCGGCGAGGACGGTGGTGTGGACGCCGACCCGTGGGTCGAGGACCAGGCCGTCGAGGCCGAGGGGCGAGAGGTCGATGCCGTGGTCGCGGGTTCGGGAGAGGATCAGCCGCTCGGGGAGGCTGGCGGCGGTGTGCAGGAGGTGCCTGGGCTGCTGGCGGTGGTTGGCGTGGATGTCTGAGCGGTCAAGGACAGGGCGGTCCTTGGTGGGTTCGGCGACGAGATGGTGACCGGTGCGGTTCAGGGTGTCGGTGCCGCCGCAGGCCTTGCAGGGGTGGCTGCCGCTGCCGGTCATGTGTCCGCAGGTGCGACAGACGGGGACGGTCTCGGGGCTGATAGTCAGGGTGCCTTCGCGGAGGTTCGTCTCGATCATCTCCAGTGCGAGGGCGGCGACTTCGGCGTCGGCATCGGTCGTGATCCCGCTGGCCGGGGATCGACCGTGGCTGTACTTGGCTTCGATCAGGTCGGCATCGAACCGCTGCCGGGGGATCCTCGGTCCGGCGGCTTCGCGGTGGCGGAGGTCTCCGGCGAGGGTGACGGTGTTCCACAGGTGGGGCGCGGGCGGCGAGCCGAGGATGGCGTTGAGGGCGGCGGCCAGGTGGATGCCCACGGCCTTGCCGGGGCGGGTGTCGAAGGTGAAGGGGCCGTTCTGGACGGGCCCGTTGAGGAACAGGTGCCGCACGGGTGCCTCCTAGATCGGCGGGGTGGTGGTGCCCGTCCGGGTGAACCGGCCGCCCCTTAGCGCGTAGTGGAGGATCGCGGCGTTGGGCAGCTTGCCCTTCCGCTCCTCGACGAGGATCTCGGGCAGCGTGCGGGCTTCGAGCAGGGAACGGAGCGCCACCACGGTGGTCTGGTGGGTGAAGGCGACGACGGTGCCTGGTTCCTGGAGCTCGGCCTGGGCGAGGGCGGCGAACTCGGCGGCGCGGTCGAGTACACCTGTGGCGAGCGACTCCCCTCCGCCCGGCGCGGTCCAGATGTGTTTGCGTAGGCGGCGGTCCTCGGCGAGTTCGGGGTAGCTGTCGTAGAGCTCGCGCTTGGTCATGTAGGTGGCGTCGCCGTAGTGCTGTTCGTCCAGGAGCGCGGTCTGTCGAGGCCACCCGTCGGGGAGGCCGGGCAGGGCGATCACGGCGGTGTCGACCGCCCTGCGGTAGGTCGAGGTGTAGACGTGCGGTTCCGGGCCGGTGATCTGCGGCAGGACGCCGGCCAGCCACTGGGCCTGGCGGAAGCCGAGCGGGGTCAGGCCGACGACGGTGCGGGAGATGGTGTGTGCGGTGGCTCCGTTGTACGGGCGGGGGTCCTGGTAGAAGCCGCGGTACTTGTCGGCGTTCTCGACGGACTCGGCGTGCCGGATGACGAGCAGGGTCACGGTGCGGGGCCTATCCGGTGAGGTTGGCGACGTAGGAGCCGCTGACGGTCCAGGGAGTGAGTTCGATGCCGAAGCCGCTGTGCTCGCCGTCCTGGGTGTGGACGAGCTTGCCGGACAGGTGCACGGTGTCGCCGGACCGGAAGGCGCCGGTGTAGGCGCCGAGGTACGAGCGCATGTGGGTGATCCGGCGGGCGAAGGAGTCGGGCTCGTCGATGGTCGAGCTGAGGATGGTCCTGACCTTGATCCCGTAGACGGCCGGGGTGGTGAGGCCCTCGGTGTGGTCGGTGATCTCTGCGAGGAGGGAGATCTCGCCGATCTCCTTGGAGGACACGCGGGCGAAGGTGCGGTCGTGGTCGGAGCGGAGGGGCTCGCAGTTGACGTGCGCGCCGGTTCCGGCAGTGAGCCCCTGGAGCTTGCGGCGTTCCTGCTTGATGAGCGTGTCGAAGGAGCTGCCCTCCAGGTACTTGGCCCGGCGGAGGTACAGCCTGGTCAGGTCCTCTCCGTCGTACGGCCGGATCAGGTCGGTCCGCTGGAACAGTTCCTGGGCGGCCTGGTAGCCCTCCGGTCCGTAGCAGACGAGGTCGATGTCCGAGCGTTCGTTGAAGCAGCCGACGAGGAAGGAACCAGTGACACCGAGCAGGCCCCGGGCGCCGGTCGAGGTGATCCACTCGGCGATCGCCAGGAGGTCCTTGCCCGCCGGATTGTCCGCGACCGTACCGGGCGCCTCGTGGATGGCGGTGAGGGCTTGGCGGCAGGGGTAGTGGACGGCCACGTCCTCGCGGGGGATGCCGGTGATGACGCAGCCGAGGGTGTCGGAGTAGACGTAGCACTCGGGCCGGCCGGCCAGGATGCCGAAGGACTTCGACACCACGCTGTTCTGCCGGTAGGTCCGGCCGAGGAGCCGGCGGTCACCCTTCTCGTCGGGGTGGTACTTGACGTAACCGAGGTAGTGGCTGCCCGGGTGGCTGTCGCCGATCACCTTGAAGACGACCCCGTGGTGGTCCATCAGGTAGTCGCGGTCACGGACGGAGGGCAACGGACTACCGGTGTTCGGCGGTGAACCGTTCGAGGGTGGGGAAGGCGCCGGTGTCGATCGTGCCGGACGACTCATACTGATCGAGTCCCATCGTGAACAGGGCACGGCGGTACTGCCACTTGGTGTGCTTGTCGTGCCGTGCGGGGTCGGTGGGCCGCATGAGGGCGAGAAAGAAGAAGCACTTGACGAGCAGGAAGTCGCCCAGGTGCTCGCTCACTCGCCGGCCGATCAGGGACGTGGTGGTCCCGTCGAGTGCGGAGGTGTAGGCGGCGCGCTGCTCCGCGGTGATCGAGTAGCCCTTGCCGCCGCCCTTGAAGGCCACGATGTCGAGCGCGGGGTAGACGTCGTAGCCGAGCGGGACCGGGCCGTGATGCTGCCAGTCGATGACCCCGGCCGGGAGGATGTTGGGCAGACCGTAGTCCAAGTGCCCGTGTACCACGGGGAGTCGAGCCAGCCGGTCGAGGGCGCGGTCGACCACGTCGTGGACTCGCGGGGTGTCGAAGTCCGGGTTCTCCATGAGGACTTCGGTCGCGAAGGCCGCCTTCTCGAACCATGGCGTCGCGGGCAGGGGATGGCGCGCCTGGGCCTGGAGCAGCTTCGAGGCGACGGCAGCCGCCGTGCTGATGACCTGGTCGCCGACGTGCCCGTCGTGGTTGGCGTGTGCCAGCGCCTCCTCGTGCAGCGAGGCTTTGCCGATGGCCCGTTCGACGACGAAGTGGCCTCCGTCGTCGGACCCGCTGTCGACGATCTCCGGTACGGGGTAGCCAAGTCCCGCGATCAGCTGCTGGAACTCGGTCTCCGCCCGCAGTTCCTCGCCACCGGTGCGCTTGTAGAGCTGGCCATCGGCCGACCTCCACACCGCGCCCTGGGCAGCCGTTCTGTCCTTCACGAATTCCCAGTCGCTCATCCGTCCACCCTTACGGAGCTCCGGTCGGATATTGATGGTCGCGCAGAGTGCGAGGACCGCGTTACCGCGTACGCGGACGGTTCAGGGACGTCCTGGGACGTTTTCCAACAGATTGAGAAGACCGGCAGTACCGGATAGATCTGGTAGGGCTATCGGAGCGCCCGCCGCTTCGAGCTCGGCTTGGCTGTGGATGCCGGAAGCCACGGCGATGATCCCGGAGCCGGTGGCGAGAGCTGCTTCGACGTCCCGTGGTGTGTCGCCGACCAGGACGACCGGGGTGTCGTCGGGCAGCCCGCGGTAGCGCCGTACACGCTCCCGGGCGACGGCGACCAGATCGGGCCGCTGCTCGGCGTCATCGCCGTACGCCCCGACGTTGAGGTCCAACAGGTGGTCGAGTGCGAAGGCAGACAGCTTCATACGGGCGTTCGCGGCGATGTTGCCGGTCAGAACCGATGACATCCAATCGGTCTGATCCGAGGCCGCTTTGAGGATGTCCGGCACGCCCGGGAGTGCCATTCCTCGGCGGCTCAGGTCGCGGAAGTGCTCCTCGCCGGCCCTGGCGAGCGCGGCCTCGACAGTCGGCCAGTCAGGCTCCGGAAGGTTCTGTCGGTGGAACATGGCGCGCATGATCAGGCGATCGGTGCGGCCTTCCGTCGATGCAGGGCCTGTCGGTGGGGCGCCGGTCAGTGTGGCGAACGCGGAGGCGTAGATCTCCTTGCTCACTCCGGCGTTCTCGATGAGCGTGTGGTCGATGTCCCACAGAACGATGAGCCGCATATCTTCAGCGTAAGCACCTTGACGCTTCGTCAGCTTGGAGCAGGCGCCCCACAACGTCCTTGCAGGGCGACGCCCGACTCGGCTTGTATGGCCTCCGTGAACGCGCGACTTCACTCCGTGCTCGCTCAGCGAGGCGTACGGCCCGGGGCGCTCGCCGAGGCCTGCGAGGTAGACCCCAAGACCGTTGGCCGCTGGCTCGGCGGGCGCTTACCCCACCCGCGGCACCGCTTTCGTGCGGCTCGGTTCCTGGGCGTCGAGGAGGCGTTTCTCTGGCCCGATCCGCAGCCCGGTGCCGGTCGGCGGACCGGCGGTCTGGGCGCCGAACTCGTCGGCACCTACCAGAACCGGGCCAGTGTGCCCCGCGAGACCTGGCTGACCTTGCTTGAGGAGGCCCGGCGGCAGATCGACGTGCTCGTCTTCTCGGGGACGTTCTTCGCCCAGTCCAACCCACACGTCGCCAAGATGCTTGCCGAGCGGGCGGCTGGCGGTGTCCAGGTGCGGCTGTGCTTCGGCGACCCGTGCGGGCACGCCGCGGCGGTCAGGGGCCGCGAGGAAGGGATCGGTGACACCCTCGCAGCCAAGATCCGGGCCTCCCTAACCTACTATCGCTCCCTACCCCCGGCGAAGGGCTGCGAGGTGAGGCTTCACGACGTCACGCTGTACAGCTCACTCTTCCGCTACGACGACGACCTGTTGGTCAACCCGCACATCTTCGGCCAACCGGCCAGCGCCAACCCCGTGCTGTACCTCAAGCGGGTGGACAGGACAGGCTGGTTCGACAACTACGTTCAGAGCTTCGAAACCGTCTGGGCCGGCGCGAGGCCCTGGACACCCGACCTGGAGGGGACCGCCGTACATGGGCAGGACTGAGTACTACAACGACCCCAACGCCCCCAAGGCCAACACCCTCATCCCCGCCAGCAACCTGCTCGTCGTCGCCGACTCCGGTGCCATCCTGCTCCAGCGTCGCCGGGACACCGGCCAGTGGGCGCTGCCCGGCGGCGCCCAGGACATCGGCGAGACCGCCGCCGAGTGCGCGGTGCGCGAGTGCCTGGAGGAGACCGGGATCCAAGCCGAGATCACCGGGTTCCTGGGCGTCTACACCAATCCGAACCACATCGTCGCCTACACCGACGGCGAGATCCGGCAGCAGTACGAGAACACCTACATCGGCCGTCCCATCGGCGGCGAGCCCACGATCAACGACGAGGCCGACGGCGTCCGCTTCGTCCAGTCCGCCGACCTCGACCGGTACGACATCCACCCCAGCATGCGCCAGCAGATCGGCGACTACCTCGCAGGTACCTACCCCTACTTGGGATGAGACGCCAGTACGGCTTCCACGCGCGCGACGGCCGCGAAGATCTCCGGAGACGCCCGCCGGATGAACCGCCCCACCACGCTCGCCCCCCCCCGTAGCGGCTGAGGATCTCCGCCACGCGGCCCTCGGCTGAGGTCGGCTCACCGTCGGGCGTCGTCGTCATGTCGCACCACACCAAGGCGTCGACCAGAGGCTGGTCATCGAGAAGTGGGAACTCGGCCTCCAGCGCCTCCCGGAGGCCGCGCTCCTCGGCTTCGAGCAGCGCGAACGAGTGATTCGCCACCAGCCGCGTGAGATCGTCGTCGACCCCTTGGACATCACGGAGGAAACGCGCACCATCGAGCGGATGGAACCTTGTTGCCGCCAACCTCGGGGCGTAGCCGACATCGTGCAGAAGGGCTGCAAAGACGAGAAGCCTGGCTTTCTGGCCGAGAACTCTTTCGAGCTGGCAGGCTCGGTTTGCCACGCCTTGAGTGTGCGACCAGCGGCGGGGCAGCGGCCCGGCAAGCTCGATCTCCGCCACCGACCTGGCCCAGAGAGTCGGGTGTTCGTTCATAGGTCGATCGTTTCTCCCGTTGACTCTCGATACGCACAGAGGGAGTAGGCCCGAGATCGCTGGATCGGGTGGTCTTTCTTCGGCGGCCTCTTGCGGGGAGCAAGAGGCCGCCGTGCAGGATCCGCTTCAGGAGTTGATGGTGATGTGATCGAACTCGCCGGCCTTGGTGCTGTGGAGCCAGGCGGCGAGCTTCGTGGGGGTGGTGGTGACGACGGTGGTGGGGTCGTCGAACTCGCGGAGGTAGATCAGCTCACTGTCGGAGGCGATCTCAAGGCAGTTGGTGGTGGTGCCGCTGAAGCTCGACTTCTGCCAGTGGAGCTGTTTCATGGCCACCTTCCCGGCGCTGTGTGACGGATGGCTGGAGCAAGTTCGGTACAGCCTCTGCCGTGCGTGCGCTGCTGCTGCCGCGACGGCCCGTGTTCCAGGATGCCTGGCGTAAGGGCCGAGAGGTTGCTCTCTGCGCGGGAAGTCGGCCCAGGCGACTTCCCGCGCGAGACTTTAGGCGGTTGTTGTCTTGGGGGTGGGTGGGGAGATGGCCGGCGTCTTGGAGGTGATGGGGCTTCTGCGGTCCACGTTGGCGGCGTACCAGGGGGAGTTGGGGCTCCTGGGCTGTGAGGTGCCGCAGGGTGGGGACGGCGGCTCGGTTCCGGCGGGAACCACTCGTGCCGGCTCTACCGGGCCGACGAGTTAGCCGACCGGCAGTGGGTGGAGGGGCTGGAGGGAGCGGGGTGCTGGAGGACGCGTCGCGGTTCTTCTACTTCGGGGAAGCCGCGTCGAACCCGCTGCTGGTGGATCGCGACGGCAGCGTGTGGCGGGTGCCGGACGAGGGCTACGTCTGGTTCACCGGGAGCAGGGTCGAGCCTGTGGCGGGCAGCGTTGAGGAGTTCTTCTTCGAGTGGATCGCGAGGGAGCGGTTCCGGGACCTGGCCGGGATCGATGCGGAAGGCGTGGAGACGAGCCTTGTGCCGGGGCGGCGGGATCGTCCGGTTGGTGGGGAGAAAACCAGGGGGACGGGCGCCGGCCCGGTGCTACGGTCGGGCGCCATGAGCTGGCTTCCCGATGACTTCGTCCACCCCGTCCACGTGCCGCTGCCCGGCGGGCGCCACCACCTGCGGCCGGTCCGGGAGGCGGACGCGCCGCTCGACTATCCGGCCGTGATGGGTTCGCGCGAGCGGCTGTGGACCGTCTTCGGTCCGGCCTGGGGCTGGCCCGCGGCCACCATGACCTTCGAGGCCAACCAGGCCGACCTGTTGCGGCACGAGAAGGAGATCGCTGCACACCAGTCGTTCAACTACGCGCTGCTCGACGAGGCGGAGACGGCCCTGCTCGGCTGTGTCTACATCGACCCGCCCGCGAAGGCCGGCGCCGACGGCGAGATCGCCTGGTGGGTGGTGGACGACCTGGTGGGCAGCGAGGTAGAGCGGGCCCTGGACGCGCTGGTGCCGCAGTGGATCGCCGCCGACTGGCCGTTCGAGCAGCCGCGCTTCCTCGGCCGGGGGATCTCGTGGACTGACTGGCTCGCCCTGTCCGCACACCCCGACGCGTGAGCTGACCCGGAGGCCCCGTGCCCC
>NZ_JBHVET010000320.1:0-9055 GCF_042802135.1 Kitasatospora sp. NPDC057512 | reverse complement strand
GGCTCGCTCCGCGCGCTACCGCTCCACCTCCGGCCCGGCGCTGACGGTGATCGCCCGCGACGGGCAGAGGTGGGCGGCCTGCCGTACCCGGTCCCGGAGTTCGTCCGCCACCTCCGCCGTGAGCAGCCGGACGGTGCCGTCCTCGTCCCGCTGGGCGAAGACCTCGTCCGCGGTGATCACGCACATCCCCGAGCCGATACAGCGCTGTCGGTCCACCGTCACCCGCATGGTTCTCCCTCTTCTCCGTTCGTTTCCGGTTCCCGGGCCCCGCCCGGGACGCTCAGCGCGGGAGCAGCCGCACCGGCAGGGAGCTGTAGCCGTTGAGGAAGGCGGACCGGATCCGGGCGGCCGGCCCGGTCACCTCCACGCCGCGCACCGTCTCGGCCAACACGCCCAGCAGAGCCCGTAGTTCGGTCCGGCCGAGGAAGGCGCCCAGGCAGAAGTGGGCGCCGTGGCCCAGCGCGACGTGCTTGTTCGGGGAGCGGGAGAGGTCGAAGGAGCGCGGCTCGGCGAACGCCCGCTCGTCGTTGTTGGCCGAGATGTTCCACAGCGACACGATGTCCCCCGCCCGCACCCGCCGGCCACCGATCACCTGGTCGCGGGTGGCCGTGCGGGCGAAGTGGAACGCGGGGGTGGCCCAGCGCAGGGCCTCCTCCACGGCGGAGTCCAGGCTCACCCGGCCGTCCCGGAGCGCCCGCCACTGCGCGGGGTTCTCGGCCAGCGCCTTGACCGTGCTGACGGCGGAGACCCGTGAGGACTCGTCGCCGCCGATGATCAGGCTGTAGCAGTTGAGCGCGATGTCGTCCAGGCTCAGCGGTTCGCCGTCGACCAGGCCGGTGGCGAGCGTGCTGATCACGTCCTCGCCCGGGGACTCGCGCCGCTGCTGCGCCAAGTCCATGAAGTACAGCACCAGTTCGTTGCGGGATTCGAGCGAGTCGAGCTCGTCCGCCCCGGTCAGCGCGCCCTTGCTCCAGCGCAGCAGGTCCGGCCGGTCCGCCTCCGGAACGGACAGCAGGTCGCAGATCGTGTTCATCGGCACGTGCTCGGCGACGTCGGTCGCGAAGTCCACGGTGCCCGCGTCGAGCGCGGCGCCGACCAGTCCGGCGGTGCGCCGCTCGACCTTGCGGGCCACGGTGTCGAGGACCTTCGGCGACAGCGCCCGCCACAGCAGCGCGCGCAGCCCGCGGTGGCGGGGGCGGTCGGTGACGGCGAGCATCCGGCCGCCGGCCGAGTCGTCGCCGCGCAGGAGCACGTCGAGCACGGTGCCGCGGCCCGAGGCGAGCGCGCCGGCGGCGCCGTAGCAGGCGACCACGTCGGCGTACCCGGCCACCACCCAGAAGCCCGGACGGTCGGCCGCGGCGGCGTGCCAGTACACCGGCTCGCTCGCCCGTACCCCGGCGAAGAACTCGAAGGGATCGTGCGCCAGGAAGGTGCGTGAGTCGGTCAGGTCGAGCGAGGCGGTCACGGTTCGGCTCATCGTCCACAAACCCCACGGAAGACGGGAAACGCACTGCGTGCAGTGCTCGGCACGGGCCCGGTGACCGGATCCTCACAGAGCCCCGAAGCGGCCCGCGCCAGTTGTGTCGGATCTCTTTCAGTTGTGTCAGAACTCTTTCGTGGCCGGTCCGGTCAGGGAGGAAGAGCCGAAAGATTGCGGACACCTGCCGAAGCACCCGCACTCCGAAGCGGAGGAGTTCCGTCATGCTTCGTACTCGCCGCGACCACTGCCTGCGGGCACTGGTCCGGGCGCCCGCGGCCACGGCACGGCTGGTCTGCCTCCCGCACTCCGGCGGCAGCGCGGCCGGCTACGGTCCGTGGTCCACCGCCCTCCCCCCGACCGTCGACCTGCTGGCCGTGCAGTACCCCGGGCACGGCGACCGCTTCGGCGAACCGCCGTCCACCGACGTCCGCGCGCTGAGCGCGGAGCTGGCCTCCGAACTGCTGCGCCTGCCGCCGCTTCCCACCGTGCTGTTCGGGCACAGCCTCGGGGCCCTCGTCGGCTACGAGACCGCCGTCACCCTCGGCACCCTGGGGCGCCCGCCGGCCGGCCTGCTGGCCTCCAGCTGCCCGCCGCCCGGCCGGGCCGGGCGGATCCGGGCCGCCGGACTGTCCGACGAGGTCCTGTGGTCCCTGATCCGCTCCCTGGGCGGCATCGACCCGGACCTCCCCGAGGAACCGGAGGTCGCGGAGGCCGTCCTGCCCGTCCTGCGCGCGGACCTCACGGCGCACGAGCAGTACCGGGTGGAGCCGAGGACCGCGCCGCTGGCCTGCCCGGTCCGCTGCCACCACGGCACCCAGGACCCGCTGGTCGACCGCGCCCTGGTCGCCGAGTGGGCGGCCGTCACCACCGGACCGTTCAGCCTCCTCGAACGCGAGGGCCACCACTTCCACCTGTTCCAGCACCCCGAGGGCGTCCTCGCCGACCTCGCCGCCTTCCTCGACGCGGTGACCGCCGACGCGATGACCGTCGACGCGGCGGCCACCGGCGCGGCGACCGCCCCGGCACCGCGCCTCCCCGACCCGAGCACCGCCGTCCCGAGCACCGTCGTCCCGAGCACCGCCGACCCGGGCACCTCCACCCCGGGCATCCCCACCCCGCGCCCGGCGCGGGCCCTCTGATGCGGAGCTGACCATGACCGAAGCCGTCACCGAGACGATGACCGACCTGACCTACTCCACCTATCTCCGGATGGACACCCTGCTCTCGCTCCAGCAGACCCGCTTCCCCGAGTCGACCGACCGGAGCGTGGCCCTGGCCGAGCACTTCTTCATCGTCGCCCACCAGTCCTGCGAGCTGTGGCTCAAACAGATCGTCGCCGACCTGCGGCTGGCCCGGGACCTCCTGAACGCCCCCGGCGACCCGGCCGGCGGAGCCGAGGACGGGGTCGAACTCCTCCAGCGGGCCGCCGAGTTGCTCCGCGTCCTGCACGAGCAGGTGATCGTCCTGGAACGCCTCCCGCTGCGGCACTTCGTCCGGTTCCGGCCCTACCTCGGCACCGCCAGCGGCGCCCAGTCGCAGCAGTTCCGGGTGCTCGGCCGGCTGCTGGAGGACGGCCCCGAGACGAGCGAGCTGTACCGGGCGTTCCTGGCCGACGCCGACCGGCAGGGCCTGAGCGCCGCCGACGTCTGCCGCCTCGGCGTCGCCTGCGGCGGCCCGCACCGGGTCGCCGAGGCGCTGCTCGACGTGGGCAACGGCTACTGGCGCTGGAAGGTGGCCCACCTGGGCCTGGTGACCAAGATGGTCGGCGGGCAGCAGGGCACCGGCGGCACCTCCGGGGAGGACTACCTGCTGCACCGGATCACCCTCCCGTTCCGCGACCTGCGGCAGCTGCGCGGCAACCCGCACACCGAGGTGCTCGCCACCAGCCCGGTGTAGCGCCCTGCCTCCCATCACCCGAAGTCCGTAGGAGCGACCGAGCCATGCTGCACGTCGACGTGGCATCCATCACCGCCCGCCAGCGCCAGCGCCTGCTGCTGTGGAGCGTGGTCCCCCGGCCGATCGCCATGGTGAGCACGGTCTCCCCCGGCGGGGCCGTCAACCTGGCGCCCTTCTCGTACTACACCGCCGTGGGCTACTCCCCGATGGCGCTGCTCTTCTGCGCCGGCCGGCGGGCCGACGGCACCGAGAAGGACTCCTGCCGCAACGCCCGCCGCCCCGCCGAGGGCGGCACCGGGGAGTTCACCGTCAACGTCCTGATCGAGAAGCACGCCGAGGCCGCCACCACGACGGCGACGCCGCTCCCGTACGGCGAGTCGGAGTACGACCTGGCCGGGCTGCGCGCCCTGCCCGGGCACGCGGTCCGCTCGCCGCGCATCGACGGCTCGCCCCTCGCCTTCGAGTGCCGCACCTCCTCGGTGGTGCCGGTCGGCGACCACTTCGTGGTCATCGGGGAGGTCGTCCACGTCGTCGCGGAGGAGGGGCTGGTCGACGAGGCCGGCTTCCACCTCGACCTGGACCGGCTGGGGTCGGTCGGCCGGATGGGCGCCGCCGAGTACGTCCGCACCCTGGACCGCTACGCCGTCGGCGGCTGACACCCGTCCGGCGGGACCTCGGCCCCCGGCCGTCACCTCCTCCGCGCCCGAACCGTTGCAGCAACGGGACGCCCGGCAGTGCCGGACACGGCCCCGGAACGGTCGGGCGAGGCGTGAGGACGCGGCTGGTGAACGTCTACGAGGCTGTGGAGACCCGTCGGGCGGTGCGGGGGTTCACCGACCAAGCGGTGCCGAGGGAGGTGCTCGAACGGGTGCTCGCGGCCGCGTCCCGCGCCCCCTCCGGCGCCAACCTCCAGCCCTGGCACACCTACCTGGTCACCGGGGAGCGGCTGGAACGGCTCAAGCGGCTCGCCGTCGCCCGCGCCTCCTCGGGCGACCAGGGCGACGACCCCGAGTTCGAGATGTACCCGCCCGAGCTCAAGTCCCCCTACCGGGAACGGCGCCGGGAGGCGGCCGAGCAGCGCTACCGCGCCTTCGGCATCCCCCGCGAGGACAAGGACGCCCGGCAGCGGGCGGTCGTCCGGAACTGGGACTGCTTCGGCGCGCCCACCGCGCTGTTCTGCTACATCGACCAGTCGATGGGACCGGCCCAGTGGGCCGACCTCGGGATGTACCTACAGACCGTCATGCTGCTGCTGCGCGCCGAAGGGCTGCACAGCTGCCCGCAGATGGCCTGGTCCGTCTACCACCGCACCGTCGCGGACGTCCTGTCGCCGCCCGCCTCCCTCGTGCTCTTCTGCGGCCTCTCCGTGGGCCACCCCGACCCGGCCGCCCCCCGCTACCGGGTGGGCCGGGCCCCGCTCGACCAGACGGTCACCATCCTCGACTGACCGCTCCCGACACCGCCCTGCCCCTGCCCCTCCACCTCCACCTCCACCGTCCGACGGCCCCACGTCCGACGGCTCCACCGACGTAACCGCGGAGGCGACCTCCCGTGCCCGAGAGCCCGGCCCCGACGCGCATACCCGGCCGCGCCCCCGTCCCCGTCTACCGGGGCATGGACCGCGCGGCCCTCGACCGCCAGTACACCCCCAGCCACCGCGTCCCCGACCTCCGGGCCTACCTGGACCGCTACGCCCGGGACAGCGCGGACGCCCGCCGCCGCCACCCCGTCCTCACCGACCTCCCGTACGGCCCGCACCCGGCCGAGACCCTCGACTACTTCCCCGCCCCCGACGGCCCCGACGGCCCGCCCCCGCTCCAGGTCTTCGTCCACGGCGGCAACTGGCAGGAGCTGTCCAAGGACGAGTCCGCCTTCCCCGCGCCGCCGCTGCTCCGGGCGGGCGCCGCCGTCGCGGTCGTCGGCTACGGCCTGGCCCCCGCCACCCGGCTGGACGACATGGTCGCCATGGTCCGGCGCGGCGTCCACTGGCTCCACCGCCACGCCGACGCCCTCGGCTTCGCCCCCGACCGCCTCCACCTGGCCGGCCACTCCGCCGGCGCCCACCTCGCCGCCATGGCCCTGCTCCCCCGCGTCCCCGGCACCCCCCGCCACGGGCCCGACGTCTCCGCCGCGATCGCCGGCGCCACCCTGCTGAGCGGCATGTACGACCTGGAACCGGTCCGCCTCTGCTACGTCAACGACGCGCTCGCCCTCGACCCGGCGGCCGCCCACCGCAACAGCCCGCTGCACCACCTCCCGCCGCGCCTGCCCCCGGTCGTCCTCGCCCGCGGCGCCGACGAGACCGCCGAGTACGCCCGCCAGCACGCCCTGATGGCCGCCGCCCTACGACCCCGCGCCGCCCTCACCGACCTCGTCGCCCCCGCCCACAACCACTTCTCCCTCCCCTACGCGCTCGCCGCCCCCGGCTCCCCGCTCGGCGCCGCCGTCCTGGCCGGACTCGCCCGCGGCGGGCCCCGGAGCGTTCCGGAAGGCCGTTCCAGGCGGGAGTGAAACCGCAGGTCGGAGGGGGTGGAACCGTTCCAGCGTCCCGACTCGGACGGAAGGCCTGGCGGACCGGTCGGACGGCGGACCAGAGTGCTGCCCAGCGGTCGGCGCCGACGGCCCGCCGCCCGGTCCACTCCTTCATCCGCATCCGTTACGGGGGAACCTCCATGTCCGCTCGCCGTGTCCTGTTCACGCCCGCCGCCCTCGCCCTGGGCGCCGCCCTCACCCTGACCGCCTGCGGGGCCGACGGCGGCGGCGCGGCCCAGCCCGCGAAGCCCGACCGGAGCTCCCAGACGGCCGTGGCCGCTTCCCCCGGCACCGCGGCCGACCCGGCCGCCCCCGGCGCTCCCGGCGCTCCCGCCGCCCAGCCGGCCGCCGCCGCTCCCGGCCCCGGCACCCCGTCCGCCGCCGCGCCCACCGGCACCGCCCGCCCCAGGAACCCCGTGGTCCCCGCCACCGGGGGCACGGCCGCGGCCGGTGGCGACGAGGCCTACGCCTACACCCACCCCTGCAAGGCCGACAAGCTGACGGTCAGGGTGACCACCCGGGCCGGGGCGCCCGACCAGCGGGTGATCGAGGTGCACAACCAGGGCGCCGCCTACTGCGGCCTCAGCTACTACCCGCTCGTCGCCATCGGCAAGGCGAACGCCGCCGACCGCGGCCCCGGCGTCACGCCGCTGGTGCCGGGCGGGCTGGGCGGCCCCCCGGCCCACCCGCTGGCGCCCGGCAGGAGCACGTACGCGGTGGTCGACCTCAACCCCGGCAGCGGCGGCTCGGGCGACTGGGACCAGCTGAACGTCCTGGCCGACGACGGGATGCCCAACGCCGACCTCCGGACCTTCCCGCTCGGCGCCGGCGCGAAGGTCGGCAAGCAGCCGAAGCTCGGCCTGTACCGGGAGAACGTCGCCGACGCCGCCGCCTCCGCGGCCACCGCCGGCCAGGGCTGACCAGCACCGTCGCCCTCCCCCCGCCTCCCCCCTGCTCCGGGCCGCCACCCGCGGTACCGGTACCGTGAGCCGCACACCGACGGCATCGCGGACCGGGGCCGGGGTGGGGGAAGGGCAGCACATGAGCAGGGAGACCGAGGAGTTCGCGGCGATGCTGCGCGAGCTCAAGGAGCGTTCGGGCCGCAGCTACGGCGCGCTCGCCACCCGGCTGCACGTCAGCACCTCCACCCTGCACCGCTACTGCAACGGCGCCGCCGTACCGACCGAGTACGCGCCGGTGGAGCGGCTGGCCCGGGCCTGCGGGGCCCGCGCCGAGGAACTCGTCGAACTGCACCGCCGCTGGATCCTGGCCGACGCGGCCCGCCGCCGGGAGGCCCCCGAGCCGGTGGCTCCCGGGCCGGTGGCCCCCGAGCCGGTGGCGGCCGCGCCGGACGCCGTCGCACCGGTGGCGGCCGTACCGGACGCCGTCGCGCCGACCGGGCCGGACGAGGAGGTGAAGACCGTGGACCCCGCCCCCGCCACACCGCGCCGCCGCGGCCGGGTGCTGCTGAGCGCCGCCGCCGTGGCCGTGCTGGCCGCCGTGGTCTCCGCCGTCGTCCTGCGCGGCACCGGCGGCCGGACGCCGGACGCCGCCGCCCCCTCGCCCACCGCCCCGGTCGTCGCCACCACCCCGCCGACGGCCGACGCCCCGCCCGCGAGCCCGTCCACACCCCCGTCCGCGACCGCCCCGGCCTCGGTGGCCCCGGCGGCCCCGGCGGCCCCGGAGGACCTCCCCGCCCCGTTCACCGTCCGGGTCCTCAACAACAACTGGGGCTCCGCCTGCGACCAGTGGTTCCTCACCCCCCGCTCCCCCGCCCAGGTGACCCCGCCGCCGTCCTCCTCCGGCCGGATCGACAACTGGGCCTCCTCCCAGCGCCTCGTCCCGGCCGGGCACCTGCGGATCGAGCTGACCGCCCTGGGCGCGGACACGGACACCGTCGTGCTGAACACCATGTACGCCCAGGTGGTCAGCGCCCGGCCCGCCCCCAAGTGGAACGCCTACACGCCCGGCTCCGGCTGCGGCGGCGGGCTGGAGCCGGCCTCCTTCGCGGTGGACCTCGACGCGGCCGCGCCGCATCCCGTTCCCGTCCCGGGCTCGGAGGGCGAGCGGAAGACCGGTACGACGAACTTCCCCTACCGGATCTCCTCCAAGGACCCGCAGGTGATCGACGTGGACGCCACCACCCGGTCCCAGGACGTCAGCTGGTTCCTCGAACTGGTGTGGACCGGCAAGGGCCGGAGCGGCACGATGCGGGTGGACCTCGGCGACAACCAGCCGTTCCGCACCGTGGGCATGCACGACGCGCCGAGCTACTTCCACGACGGCAGGGCCTGGGCCCCGGCCCCGGCCGAGGGCTGAGCGGGCAGACGGCCCCTGGCCTACGTCAACGGTGTCGGCATAACCTCGGGCGCATGACCGACCGCGTAGTCCCCGAACCGCAACGGCGGCGCCGCCGCCCCACCAAGCAGGGCGTGGTGCTGTCCGCCGAGCTGATCGTCGACACCGCGATCCGGCTGATCGGCCGGCACGGCGCCGAGGCGCTCACGGTACGGCGGCTCGGCGCCGCGCTCGGCGCCGACCCGAGCGCGGTCTACCGCTACTTCCACAGCACCGACGACCTGCTGCTCGCCGTCGCCGACGAGCTGATCGGCCGCGCCCAGCACGACTGGCGGCCCACCGGCGACTGGCGCGCCGACCTGCGCGCCATCGGCCTGCGCATCCACGCCAGCTACCAGGCCCACCCCCAGGCCGCCATCCTCGCCGCCCACCGCACCACCGGCCGCACCCACGAGATCGCCGCCGTCGAGACGATCCTCGGCGTCCTGCGCACCGCGGGCTTCCCCGACCCGGAGGCCGTCCGGATCTACCACGCCTTCGTCGACCAGAGCCTCGGCTTCGCCGCCCTGGACGCCGCCACCCTCGCCCTCCCGTCCGCCGCCCAGAACGCCGACCTCCAGGTCTGGCAGGCCTCCTACGCCCGGCTCGACGCCGCCGACCACCCCCACATCGCGGCCACCGCCCACCTGCTCACCGCCGACATGCGCCGCAGCGGCTACCCGTACGCCCTCGATCTGCTGCTGGAGGCCGCCGAGGCCCGGCTGCGGGCGGCCGAGGCCGGGACGGCCGGCGCCTGAGCCCCCCGTCCACCGGGCCCCATCCGCCGAGCCCCGTCCACTGCCCCCCCGC
>NZ_JBHVET010000319.1:0-9057 GCF_042802135.1 Kitasatospora sp. NPDC057512 | reverse complement strand
CTGCAGGGGGGACCCTGTGGGAGAGTAGGACGCCGCCGAACAATTCTTCTGAAGAACCCCCATCCGGGTCCCGGGTGGGGGTTCTTCGCATTTTCCGGGCTTGTGGGCGCGTTCTCAGAGCGTGAGCTTGAACCCGACGTGCGAGGCCACGAATCCCAGCCGCTCGTAGAAGCGGTGTGCGTCCGTGCGCGTCGCGTCGGAGGTCAGCTGGACGAGGTCGGCGCCGAGTTCGCGGGAGCGGTCGACGGCCCACCGGATCAGTTCGGTGCCCAGGCCGCTGCCGCGTTCGTCGGCGTGGATGCGGACGCCCTCGATGATGGTGCGGGTGGCGCCGGCTCGGGAGAGGCCGGGGACGACGGTGAGTTGCAGGGTGCCGACGGTGCGGCCGGCCCGGTCGGCGACGATCAGGTGCTGGTGCGGGTCGTCGTCGATGCGGGCGAAGGCGGTGCGGTAGGGGGTGAGGTCGTCGGGGCTCTCGCGGGTGGCGCCCAGCGGGTCGTCGGCGAGCATGGCCACGATCGCCGGTAGGTCGTCGGCGGTGGCCCGCCGGATCGTCAGAACAGCCGTTTCAGTCATGATCAGAGACTAGAGGCCCCTGTTTGACGCACCGCGCCTTGTCTACGCCCGTAGCACCCCTTCCCGGGCCTTCTGAAGGGCCGTGGGACCCCGTCGGCGTCAGGTCCCGGGCTTGGCACTGGTGATGACGGCGAAGACGGCGCCGTGCGGGTCGACCAGCTGGGCCAGGCGGCCGACGCCGTGCACGTCCATGGCCGGGATCCGTACGGTCGCGCCGAGGGTGTCGGCGATGGCGAGGCTGGCATCGGCATTGGGGACCTCGAAGTAGGGGAGCCAGTGTGAGCTGGTGCCGCGCGCGGTGTGTTCGGGGCCGAGCTGCATGATGCCGCCGTGGGCGTCGTCGCTGCCGCCGCCGGCCGGGGTGAGGACGGTGTACATCACCTCGCCGAGCGGGACGTCCTGCTCCTGCCAGTCGAAGACGGCACGGTAGAAGGCCTTGTCGAGTTCGGCGTCGACGCTGTAGCACTCGGCCCAGCAGAGGCTGCCCTCCTCGGTGACGACGTCCAGGCCGCGGGTGCCGTGCGGCTGCCAGACGGCGAAGTCGGCGCCGGTCGGGTCCGTGTAGCCGGCCATCCGGCCCGCGGTGAAGACGTCGAAGGGGGCGAACCGGACGCGGCCGCCGGCCTGTTCGACCAGCGCGGTGGTGCGGTCGGCGTCCTCGGTGGCGAAGTAGAGCGTCCAGCCGGGCGGGGTGCCCTCCTCGGCGAGCGGGCCCAGGGCGGCGACGGTCCGGCCGTCGAGCTGGAAGAAGCCGTAGCCGCCGGCCTCCGGGCCGGCCGAGTCGAAGGTCCAGCCGAACAGCGCGGTGTAGAAGTCGACGGACGCGCGGGTGTCGGGGCTGCTCAGGTCGAGCCAGTCCGGGGAACCGGGGCGGAAGTCGGTGTTGAGCATGGCGGCACGGCTCCTCGGACGGGGCCCGGGCGGGCGCGGTCGACGGCGGGTCCCCCTCGGTCCCTCCCAGCCTGGCATCTCGGCCGGGGCGGTGCACGGCAGCGGCCGCCGCTCCGGCGGGGCGGGCTGTCGGGGCGGGGCGGTACGGTGCGTAGCGGAATGATCCACCCGTACCGGTCGAAGGGGGTCCGGTGAGCAAGCAGGCGGCGCAGTCCGGGCAGCAGGTGCCGCGCCAGCTCGCGCAGGTCGAGGGCGTGCTGGAGCGGATCACCTATGCCAACGAGGAGACCGGCTACACGGTGGCCCGGGTGGACACCGGCCGGGGCGCGAACGACCTGCTGACGGTGGTGGGCGCGCTGCTGGGGGCGCAGGTCGGCGAGTCGCTGCGGCTGCACGGGCGGTGGGGTTCGCACCCGCAGTACGGGCGGCAGTTCACGGTGGAGAACTACACCACGGTGCTGCCCGCCACGATCCAGGGGATCCAGCGGTACCTGGGCTCGGGGCTGATCAAGGGGATCGGGCCGCGGTTCGCCGAGCGGATCGTGGAGCGCTTCGGGGTGGACACCCTGGAGGTGATCGAGAACGAGCCGGGCCGGCTGATCGAGGTGCCGGGGCTGGGGCCCAAGCGGACGAAGAAGATCGCGGCGGCCTGGGAGGAGCAGAAGGCCATCAAGGAGGTGATGGTCTTCCTGCAGGGGGTCGGGGTGTCCACCTCGCTTGCTGTACGAATCTACAAGCAGTACGGCGACGGCTCGATCGGGGTGGTGCGGAACGAGCCGTACCGGCTGGCCTCGGACGTGTGGGGCATCGGCTTCCTGACGGCGGACCGGATCGCCCAGGCGGTGGGGATTCCGCATGACAGCCCCGAGCGGGTGAAGGCCGGCCTGCAGTACGCGCTGTCGCAGAGCACCGACCAGGGGCACTGCTTCCTGCCGGAGGAGCGCCTGATCGCGGACGGCGTGAAGCTGCTCCAGGTGGACGTCGGGCTGGTGATCGACTGCCTGGCGGAGCTGGTGGCGGCCGAGGGGGTGGTGCGCGAGCCGGTCCCGGGGGAGGGCGGCGAGCCGCTCACCGCGGTGTACCTGGTGCCGTTCCACCGGGCGGAGATCTCGCTGGCCAACCAGCTGGTGCGGCTGCTGCGTTCGGACGCGGACCGGATGCCGTGGTTCGGGAACGTGGACTGGCCGGTGGCCCTGGACTGGCTGGCGAAGCGGACCGGGGCCGAACTGGCGCCGGAGCAGGAGGAGTCGGTCCGGCTGGCGCTGACCGAGAAGGTGGCGGTGCTGACGGGCGGTCCGGGCTGTGGCAAGTCGTTCACGGTGAAGTCGATCGTGACGCTGGCGCTGGCGAAGCGGGCCAAGGTGGTGCTGGCGGCGCCGACCGGCCGGGCGGCGAAGCGGCTGGCGGAGCTGACCGGGGTGGAGGCCTCGACGGTGCACCGGCTGCTGGAGTTGAAGCCGGGCGGGGACGCCGCGTACGACCGGGACCGGCCGCTGGACGCGGACCTGGTGGTGGTCGACGAGGCCTCGATGCTGGACCTGATCCTGGCGAACAAGCTGGTCAAGGCGGTGCCGCCGGGCGCGCACCTGCTGTTCGTGGGGGACGTGGACCAGCTGCCCTCGGTGGGTGCCGGCGAGGTGCTGCGGGACCTGCTGGCGGAGGGCGGGCCGATCCCGTCGGTGCGGCTGACCAGGATCTTCCGGCAGGCGCAGCAGTCCGGCGTGGTGACCAACGCGCACCGGATCAACGAGGGCAGGCCGCCGCTGACGGACGGCCTGGCGGACTTCTTCCTGTTCGCCGAGGAGGACGCGGAGCGGGCGGCCGGGCTCACGGTGGACGTGGTGGCGCGCCGGATCCCGCAGAAGTTCGGCTTCGACCCGCGCCGGGACGTGCAGGTGCTGGCGCCGATGCACCGCGGCCCGGCCGGCGCGGGGAACCTGAACACCCTGCTCCAGGCGGCGGTGACGCCGGCCCGGGAGGGGCTGGCCGAACGCCGGTTCGGCGGCCGGACGTTCAGGGTGGGGGACAAGGTCACCCAGATCCGCAACAACTACGACAAGGGGCGGAACGGCGTCTTCAACGGCACAGTGGGAGTGGTCACCGCGCTCAGCGTGGACGACCAGCGGCTGACGGTGCTCACCGACGAGGACGAGGAGGTGGCGTACGACTTCGACGAACTGGACGAGCTGGCCCACGCGTACGCGGTGACGATCCACCGCTCGCAGGGCAGCGAGTACCCGGTGGTGGTGATTCCGGTCACCATGTCCGCTTGGACGATGCTCCAGCGGAACCTGCTCTACACCGCTGTGACCAGGGCGCGGAAACTCGTGGTGCTGGTGGGGTCACGCAAGGCGATCGGGCAGGCCGTCCGGGCCGTCAGTGCAGGTCGGAGGCATACCGGACTCGACCATCGGCTGGCAGCTGGATGATTATCCAACGGGATGGTTGCCTCTAATGTTCTCTTGACGTGAAGAGATTTACGGCAGAGCCTAGGGTGGTGCCGATCTTGTCCGGTTCGTACCGGCTGCGGCAGCAGGTTTTGTAGGGGCGGGCCCTTTCGGGCCACCCCGGGTGCGCGACTGTCCTCCGGATGGGGGATGGTAGAGACAGTCAGGGCACCTTGGAAGAGGATTCATTTCGTCGGTGAGGAAGACGTGAGCGACAACTCGGTAGTACTGCGGTACCAGGACGGCGAGTACGAGTACCCCGTCGTCGAGAGCACTGCGGGCAACTCCGGCTTCGACATCTCGAAGCTGCTCCCGCAGACCGGCCTGGTCACCCTGGACAACGGCTTCGGTAACACCGCCGCGTACAAGTCCGCGATCACCTTCGTGGACGGCGACAACGGCATCCTGCGGTACCGCGGCTACCCGATCGAGCAGCTCGCCTCCGACGGCGGGTTCATCGAGACCGCGTACCTCCTGATCAACGGCGAGCTGCCCAACGCGGACCAGCTGGCCGAGTTCAACCGCGAGATCACCCAGCACACCCTGCTGCACGAGGACGTCAAGCGCTTCTTCCAGGGCTTCCCGCGGGACGCCCACCCGATGGCCATGCTGTCCTCGGTCGTCGGCGCGCTGTCCACGTTCTACCCGGAGAGCCACAACCCGTTCGACGCGGCCCAGCGCCACCTGTCGACCGTCCGCCTGCTCGCCAAGCTGCCGACGATCGCCGCGTACGCGTACAAGAAGGCGATGGGCCAGCCCTTCGTCTACCCGCGCAACGACCTGAGCTACGTCGAGAACTTCCTGCGGATGACCTTCGCCGTTCCCGCCGAGGACTACGAGCTCAACCCGGTCGTCGTCAACGCGCTGGACAAGCTGCTCATCCTGCACGCGGACCACGAGCAGAACTGCTCGACCTCCACCGTGCGCCTGGTCGGCTCCAGCCACGCCAACCTGTTCGCCTCGATCTCGGCCGGCATCTCGGCCCTGTGGGGCCCGCTGCACGGCGGCGCCAACCAGGCCGTGCTGGAGATGCTGGAGAGCATCCAGAAGGACGGCGGCGACGTCGACGCCTTCATCACGAAGGTGAAGAACAAGGAAGCCGGCGTCAAGCTGATGGGCTTCGGCCACCGGGTCTACAAGGCGTTCGACCCGCGTGCCGCCCAGGTCAAGCTGCTCGCGCACGAGGTCCTCGGCCAGCTCGGCAAGAACGACGAGCTGCTGGACATCGCGCTCAAGCTGGAGGAGCACGCCCTCAAGGACGACTTCTTCATCTCGCGCAAGCTGTACCCGAACGTGGACTTCTACACCGGCCTGATCTACCGCGCCATGGGCTTCCCGACCAGCATGTTCACCGTGCTGTTCGCCCTCGGCCGGCTGCCGGGCTGGATCGCCCACTGGCACGAGATGATCAACGACCCGACCAGCCGGATCGGCCGTCCGCGCCAGATCTACACCGGCACCGCGATCCGCGACTACGTCCCGCTGGACGCCCGCTGACCGCAGCGGAGCCGACCACCGGCCCGCACGGAAGCTGAGAGGGGCCCGACCGCGAGTGAGCGGCCGGGCCCCTTCGCGTCCCGGTGGCGCGCCCGAGGGCCCGCGCGGGGACGGAACCGTACGGCGCACGACTCCGGGGTCGGCCGCAGCCGGGGACGGCCGCTCAAAGCGTCCCAGGCCCGCCAGAACCCCGGCGTCGTGCGCGAAGGCCGTCAGGGTCGACGACCGTCCCGGGGCCCGCCGGAGCCCCGTCGGCGACAGCCCGCTGGAAGCGCGGGGACACGTTGCCGTTCAGCGTGTCCCCGCCCACCGGAAAAACTGCCGCACTACCAACCTAAGACGTATCAGGGTGCGAGAAGTTACGCCCGGGGGGTGTGAGCTGCCTCTCGCCACGCTCCGTGTGCGCCTCGTACCACGCCCATATCACACCTTCGCTCGCGCGGGACGTCACCCTCCCCGCAGTCACGGCAACCGAGCGTGATAGGAATCGTGGCATTCCGGTACGGACCGTCGCGCACATTCGCCGCGCGACGGCGGAACTGGGGAGGGAGTGCGCAGATGGCCAGGAACGTCGTCGTCACCGGCGGTGGCACGGGAATCGGGTACGAGGTCACGCGGCGGTTCGTCGAGGCCGGCGACCACGTGGTGATCGTGGGCCGCCGCCGGGAGGTCCTGGAGAAGGCCGCGGCCGACCTCGGGCCGAACGTCACCCCGCTGGTGTGCGACCTCGCCGACCCCGACGCCGTCGAGGCCGCGCTCGCCGACCTGCCCGAGCGGATCGACGTCCTGGTCAACAACGCCGGCAGCCGCGAGACCGTGGTCGGCGGCGGGCCGCACGCCCTGCTGGCGCGCTGGCGCGGTGACTTCGAGCGCAACGTGCTGACCGTGGTGCTGCTCACCGAGTCGGTCCGCGACCGGCTCGCCCCGGGCTCCGGCCGGGTGGTCACCATCAGCTCGATCGCCGCCCTGCGCGGGGCCGGCTCGTTCGGCGCGGCGAAGGCCTCGCTGCACGCCTGGAACCACTTCCTGGCCGCCCAGTTGGGCACCTCGGGCATCACCGCCAACATCGTCGCGCCGGGCACCGTCGCGGGCACCGAGTTCTTCGGGCCGCGGCTGGACGAGGCCGAGGTCGCCCGCCGGGCCGCCCGCACCCTGCTCGGGCGGATCGGCGAGACCGGCGAGGTGGCGGCGGCGGTGCACTTCCTGGCCTCGCCCGAGGCCGGGTTCATCACCGGCGAGATCCTGCACTGCAACGGCGGCGAGCTGCTGGGGCGTTGAGGCCCGGCCCCGAAGGCCCCCGTACGTGTGAAGGCCCGTGGAGACCGGACGGTGTCCACGGGCCTTCGCGCGGGTCGGCTCAGGCGGGTTGGAAACGGCGCAGCCGCAGGCTGTTGGTGACCACGAAGACCGAGGAGAAGGCCATCGCGGCCCCCGCGACCATCGGGTTGAGCAGGCCGGCGGCGGCCAGCGGGATCGCCGCGACGTTGTAGCCGAAGGCCCAGAACAGGTTGCCCTTGATGGTGGCCAGGGTGCGGCGGGAGAGCCGGATGGCGTCGGCCGCCGAGCGGAGGTCGCCGCGGACCAGGGTGAGGTCGCCGGCCTCGATCGCGGCGTCGGTGCCGGTGCCCATGGCGAGGCCCAGGTCGGCCTGGGCGAGCGCGGCCGCGTCGTTGACGCCGTCGCCGACCATCGCCACGACCCGGCCCTCGGCCTGCAGCCGCTTGACGGTGGCGACCTTGTCCCCGGGGAGCACCTCGGCGAGCACGTGCTCCGGTGCGATCCCGACCTCGGCGGCGACGGCCTCGGCCACCGCCCGGTTGTCGCCGGTGAGCAGCACCGGGGTCAGGCCCAGTGCGCGCAGCCTGCCGACGGCCTCGGCGCTGGTCGGCCTGACCGCGTCGGCGACCTCCAGCACGGCCCGGGCCTCGCCGTCCCAGCCGACCGCGATCGCGGTGCGGCCGGCCGCCTCGGCGGCGGCCTTGGCGCGGGTCAGGGAGGGCGGCAGGTGCTGCGCGCGGTCGGCCAGCAGGGCCTCGCGCCCGGCGACCACCGCGCGGCCCGCCACGACCCCCTCCACGCCCCGCCCGGGCACGCTGCGGAAGTCCGCGACGGCGGGCAGGGCGCCCGCCTCGGCGGCGGCCTCGGCGACCGCCCGGGCGACCGGGTGCTCGGAGGCGTGCTCGACGGCGCCCGCCAGGCGCAGCGCCTCGGCCCGGTCCACGCCCTCGGCGGTGTGCACGGCGACCAGGGCCATCCGGCCGGTGGTGACGGTGCCGGTCTTGTCCAGGACGACGGTGTTCACCGCGCGGGTGGTCTCCAGGACCTCGGGGCCCTTGATCAGGATGCCCAGTTGGGCGCCGCGGCCGGTGCCGACCATGAGCGCGGTCGGGGTGGCCAGGCCCAGGGCGCACGGGCAGGCGATGATCAGCACGGCGACGGCCGCGGTGAAGGCCTCGGTGGAGCTGTCGGTGGCCAGCAGCCAGACCACCAGGGTGGCCAGGGCGATCAGGATGACGGCCGGGACGAAGACCGCGGAGATCCGGTCGGCCAGCCGCTGGGCGGCGGCCTTGCCGTTCTGCGCCTCCTCGACCAGCCGGGCCATCCGGGCCAGCCTGGTGTCGGCGCCGACCCGGGTGGCCTCGACCACCAGCCGCCCGCCCGCGTTGACGGTGGCGCCGGTGACGGCGTCGCCGACGGTGACCTCGACCGGGACGGACTCGCCGGTCAGCATCGAGGCGTCCACCGCCGAGGCGCCCTCGACCACCGTGCCGTCGGTGGCGATCTTCTCGCCGGGGCGGACCACGAAGCGGGTGCCGACCGTCAGCCGGTCCACCGGCAGCCGTACCTCGCGCCCTCCCTCCAGGACCGCGACGTCCTTGGCGCCGAGGTCGAGCAGGGCGTGCAGCGCGGCGCCGGCCCGGCGCTTGGAGCGGGCCTCCAGGTAGCGGCCGAGCAGGATCAGCACGGTGACGGCGGCGGCGGTCTCCAGGTAGAGCGTTGCCGAGGCGTCGGTGTCGCCGACCGAGAGCGAGAAGTCGTGGTGCGTCCCGGGCCGGCCGGCGTGGCCGCCGAACAGCGCCCAGCAGGACCAGCCGAAGGCGGCCAGGGTGCCGAGCGAGACCAGGGTGTCCATGGTGGCGGCGCCGTGCCGCAGGTTGGTCCAGGCGGCGCGGTGGAAGGGCAGGCCGCCGTAGACCACGACCGGGCCGGTGAGCGCGAAGGCCAGCCACTGCCAGTCGGTGAACTGGAGGGCCGGGACCATCGACAGCAGGACCACCGGGAGGGCGAGGACGGCGCTGGTCAGCAGCCGGTCGCGCAGGGGGTCGCGCGGGCGGTCGGCGGGCTCGGGCCGGGCGGAGCGCTCGGGGGCGGCCGGGGGCGGGGGGAGCTCGGCGGTGTAGCCGGTGCGCTCGACGGTGGCGATCAGGTCCTCGACCGTGGTGCCGGGGCCGAAGTCGACCCGGGCCTTCTCGGTGGCGAAGTTGACGGTGGCCTCGACGCCGTCCATCCGGTTGAGCTTCTTCTCGATCCGGGCCGCGCAGGAGGCGCAGGTCATCCCGCCGATCGACAGCTCGACCCGGTCCCGGGCCCCGAGGTCCGGGGTGGACGTGCTCATGCGGATCAGCTCCTCGGTGCGGGTGGCCGG
>NZ_JBHVET010000318.1:0-9077 GCF_042802135.1 Kitasatospora sp. NPDC057512 | reverse complement strand
CCGTTGTGGACCGGCCCCGGACGGCGGGTGAGCCGTCCGGGGCCGTTGCAGGTTAGCGGATGACGCGGCGTCAGGCCTGGGGCTGGGCCTCGCCCTTGGCGTCCTCGCGGACCTTCGGCTTGGCGTCCACGCCGGCCTCGCGGCGCTGCGCCGGGGTGATCGGGGTCGGGGCGCCGGTCAGCGGGTCGCCGCCGGTGGACGTCTTCGGGAAGGCGATGACGTCCCGGATGGTGTCGTACCCGCCCAGCAGGGTGACGATGCGGTCCAGGCCGAAGGCGACACCGCCGTGCGGCGGCGGGCCGTAGTTGAAGGCGTCCAGCAGGAAGCCGAACTGCGAGGCCGCCTCCTCCTCGGAGAGGCCGATCGCGTCGAACGCCCGCTTCTGCACGTCGCGCTGGTGGATACGGATCGAACCGCCGCCCAGCTCCGAGCCGTTGAGGACCAGGTCGTAGGCGTTGGAGAGCGCCGAGCCCGGGTCGGTGTCGAAGGTGGCCAGCGACTCCGCGGTCGGGGCGGTGAACGGGTGGTGCACCGCGTGCCAGCCCTGGAACTGGCCCTTGTCGTCCTCGATCGGCTCGAACATCGGGAAGTCGACGACCCAGAGGAAGGCCCACTGGGACTCGTCGATCAGCTCGCAGCGGCGGCCGATCTCCAGGCGGGCGGCGCCGAGCAGCTCCTGGGAGGCGCGCTCCTTGCCGGCCGCGAAGAAGACCGCGTCGCCGTTCTTGGCGCCCGCGGCGGCGGCGAGGCCGGCCAGGTGCTCCGCGGAGAGGTTCTTGGCGACCGGGCCGCGCAGCTCGCCGGTCTCGGCGTCGATGAGCACGTAGGCCAGGCCCTTGGCGCCGCGCGCCTTGGCCCAGTCCTGCCAGGCGTCCAGCTGCTTGCGCGGCTGCGAGGCGCCGCCGGGCATGACGACGGCACCGACGTACGGGGCCTGGAAGACGCGGAACTCGGTGCCCTTGAAGTACTCGGTCAGGTCGGTGAGTTCCTGGCCGAAGCGGACGTCCGGCTTGTCCGAGCCGTAGCGGCCCATGGCGTCCGCGTAGGTCATCCGGGGCAGCGGGTTCGGGATCTCGTACCCGTGCACCTCGCGCCAGATGGAGCCGACGATCTTCTCGCCGAGGGCCAGGACGTCCTCCTGGTCGACGAACGAGGCCTCGATGTCCAGCTGGGTGAACTCCGGCTGCCGGTCGGCGCGGAAGTCCTCGTCGCGGAAGCAGCGGGCGATCTGGTAGTAGCGCTCCATGCCGGCCACCATCAGCAGCTGCTTGAACAGCTGGGGCGACTGCGGCAGGGCGTACCAGTGGCCGGGCTGGAGGCGGACCGGGACGAGGAAGTCGCGGGCGCCCTCGGGGGTGGAGCGGGTGAGGTACGGCGTCTCGATGTCGAGGTAGTCGTTCTCCTCCATCACCCGGCGGATGATGTTGTTGACCTTGGAGCGCAGGCGCAGGCCCTTGGCCGGGCCCTCGCGGCGCAGGTCCAGGTAGCGGTAGCGCAGCCGGACCTCCTCGTTGACCGTGCCCGGCTCGTACTCGGCGACCGGGAAGGGCAGCGGGGCGGCCTCGGAGAGCACCTCGATCGCGCTGACGACGACCTCGACGGCGCCGGTCGGGATGTCGGGGTTCTCGTTGCCCTCGGGGCGGACCCGGACGTCGCCGACGACCTTGACGCAGTACTCGGCGCGCAGGCCGTGCACCGAGTCGAGGTCGCGGACCACGACCTGCACGGTGCCGGAGGCGTCGCGCAGGTCGATGAAGGCGACGCCGCCGTGGTCGCGGCGGCGGGCGACCCAGCCGGCCAGGGTGACGGTGGTGCCTGCGTGCTCCGGGCGGAGCGTGCCCGCGTCGTGCGTGCGGATCACAGCTGCTTCTCCTTCAGGGTGGTGACGAGTGCGTCGAGGGCGACGGGGGTCTGCTCGCCGGTGCTCATGTCCTTGAGCTGGACGACGCCCTCGGCGAGGTCCCGGTCCCCGGCGATCAGGGCGAAGCGGGCGCCGGACCGGTCGGCGGACTTCATGGCGTTCTTGATGCTCTTGACGCCGAAGGCGAGGTCGGTGGCCACGCCGGCCCGGCGCAGCTCGACCACCTTGGCGAACAGGGTGTTCTTGGCCTCCTCGCCGAGCGCGACGGCGTAGACGGAGGTGGCGGCCGGCAGGTCGAGGGCGACGCCCTCGGCCTCCAGCGCGAGGTAGGTGCGGTCCACGCCGAGCGCCCAGCCGACGGACGGCAGCGCCGGGCCGCCGATCATCTCGGACAGGCCGTCGTAGCGGCCGCCGCCGCCGATCGCGGACTGGGCGCCGAGGCCGTTGTGTACGAACTCGAAGGTGGTGCGGGTGTAGTAGTCCAGGCCGCGCACCAGCTTGGGGTCGTCCACGAAGGCCACGCCCGCCGCGGTGAGCAGCTCGCGGACCTTCTCGTCGTACGCCTTGCAGGCCTCGCACAGGTAGTCGCGCAGCATCGGGGCGCCGACCAGCTGGGCCTGCACCGACTCGCGCTTGTCGTCGAGGACGCGCAGCGGGTTGATCTCGGCGCGGCGGCGGGTCTCCTCGTCCAGGTCCAGGCCGGAGAGGAAGTCGATCAGCGCGGCGCGGTAGACCGGGCGGCACTGCTTGTCGCCGAGGCTGTTGAGCAGCAGCGAGTAGTTGCTCAGGCCCAGGTCGCGGAAGGCGTCGTCGGCCAGGATGATCAGCTCGGCGTCCAGCGCCGGGTCCTCGGCCCCGATCGCCTCGGCGCCGACCTGGGAGAACTGGCGGTAGCGGCCCTTCTGGGCGCGCTCGTAGCGGTAGTACGAACCCGAGTACCAGAGCTTGACCGGCAGGTTGCCCTGCTTGTGGAGGTTGGCCTGGAGCGCGGCGCGCAGCACCGAGGCGGTGCCCTCGGGGCGCAGCGCGAGCTCGTCGCCGCCCTTGGTGGTGAGGGTGTACATCTCCTTGGAGACGATGTCGGTGGACTCGCCGACACCGCGGGAGAACAGCTTCACGTCCTCGAAGACCGGGGTCTCGACGTAGCCGTAACCGGCCCGGCGGGCGGGCGCGGCGATGCGCTCGCGGATCGCCAGGAAGGTCGCGGAGCTGGGGGGCAGCAGGTCGTAGGTGCCCTTGGGGGCGGTGAAGGTGCTCAACTTCTCTTCCGTCACATTCCTCGTCGCGGGAAAGCCGGGGCGCCTGCCGCCCCCGCTGCCTGTCGGAGGTAGGGGTTGGTGGCGCGCTCGCGGCCGATGGTGGTCTGACCGCCGTGGCCGGAGAGGACCACGGTGGAGTCGTCGAGGGGCAGGCACACCCGGGCCAGCGAGTTCATGATCGCCTCGCTGTCCCCGCCCGGGAGGTCGGTACGCCCGATGGAGCCGGCGAACAGCAGGTCGCCCGAGAACAGCACCGGGGGGAGGTCCTCGGCACCGGGCGTCCGGAAGGTCACCGACCCCCCGGTATGGCCCGGGGCATGGTCCACGGTGAGCTTCAGGCCGGCCAGCTCCAGCACGCCGCCGTCGGTGAGCTCGCGCACGTCGTCGGGCTCGCCGACGGTGAGCTCGCCCATCAGCTGGGTGCCCAGGGAGCGGCCGAGCGCCTTCTCCGGGTCGGACATCATGTACCGGTCCTCGGGGTGGATCCAGGCCGGGACGCCGCGGGCGCCGCAGACCGGGACCACCGAGGCCACGTGGTCGATGTGGCCGTGGGTGAGCAGCACGGCGACGGGCTTCAGCCGGTGCTCGCGGACCATCTCCTCGACGCCGCGGGCCGCCTGGTGGCCGGGATCGACGATGACGCACTCCTCGCCCGCCGCCGGAGCGACCAGGTAGCAGTTGGTGCCCCAGGCTCCAGCGGGGAATCCGGCGATGAACACGCGCGTCCTTCGGGTGTGCGGCGGTGGCGATGAGTATCGAAAAAAATTTCCGGCGTAACGGCAGCCTACCGGCGCCGCGGGTCCGGTTGCGAACCAGATAGGGGCGGCGGGGCGGCGCGGCCCGGCAGGTTCACCGGGTTCTTACAGGCCCGGTCCCTACACTTGGCCGCCGAGGGATGCGATGATCCGCTCCGGAATCCATCCACTTTTCCCGCACATCCGTAGGAGACACGGCCGGTGGTCAGCAGCGAACAGCGGCGGCGGCAGCTCGCCCGAGAGAAGTACGAGCGCCAGTTGGAGCGCCGGGTCGCGGCCCAGGCCGCGCGCAGGCGGCGCAACACGATCCTGGGCGCCTCGCTCGCCGTCGTGGTCCTGGCCGGCGGTGGCACCCTGATCGCCACCGGCGCGTTCAGCTCGGACGACAAGGGCGACAAGAAGGCCTCGAACAGCGCCCAGGCCGCGCCGACCGGTACCGAGGAGCCGACCACCCCGACCCGCAAGCCGGTCGAGGGCTGCGCCGCCCCGGCGCCGGGCGCGCCCAACGGCAAGCAGTGGCAGGCCGAGCCGCCCATGACGATCGACGCGGGCGGCTCGTACGCCATGACGCTGGACAGCAACTGCGGCAAGGTGACGATCGCGCTGGACGCGGCCAAGGCCCCGCACACAGTGAACTCCTTCGCCTTCCTGGCCGGTGAGCAGTACTTCGACCACACCAAGTGCCACCGCCTCACCACCGACGGCATCTTCGTGCTCCAGTGCGGCGACCCGACCGCCAGCGCGACCGTCCCGGGCGGCTCCGGCGGCCCCGGCTACAAGTTCGCGGACGAGAACCTGACCGGCGCGACCTACCCGGCCGGCACCGTGGCGATGGCCAACTCCGGTCCGGGCACCAACGGCAGCCAGTTCTTCCTGGTCTACAAGGACACCAAGCTGCCCCCGAACTACACCCCCTTCGGCAAGGTCACCGGCGGCCTGGACGTGGTGCAGAAGATCGCCGCCGCGGGCACCCTGGAGGGCTCGTCGGACGGCCACCCGATGGCCGACGTCACCTTCAACTCCGTTACGGTGGCGAAGGGTTGACCGACTCCGGGGTCGTCGGCGGGTGGCCTGGACGCCGCCCTCGCACGGCCCCGGACCGAAATCGCCCGGCCCGGATGCGGACAGCACCGGGCCTGGTCGCCTATGTTGGCGTTGTATAGGGTGCCCGGACCCGCCTAGCCGTCACCCTCGGCAGCAAGGCACGGCGGACGGGGACGGCGGACTCTTTCGGTCCGTCGCACATCAACTGTGGACGACGGACGCGCGCCGCCCCGGCGCGGGCGCGACGTCATGTGGAGGACGCGCTATGAGCAGCGACCCGTGGGGCCGTGTGGACGAGCAGGGCACGGTCTACGTCAGGACGGCCGACGGCGAACGAGTCGTCGGTTCCTGGCAGGCCGGCTCGCCCGAGGAGGCCCTCGCCTACTTCGAGCGCAAGTACCAGGGCATCGAGGTGGAGATCGGCCTGCTGGAGAAGCGGGTGCGCACCACCGACCTGGCCGCCAAGGACGCCCTGGCCGCGCTGGAGCACCTGCGCGCCCAGGTGGTCGAGGGGCACGCGGTCGGAGACCTGGAGGGTCTGGCCAAGCGGCTGGACACGCTCACCGGCGAGATCGAGAGCCGGCGCGAGGAGCGCAAGGCCGCCCGCGCCAAGGCCCAGGACGAGGCCCGTGCGGCCAAGGAGGCCCTGGTCTCCGAGGCCGAGCAGCTCGCCGAGTCCACCCAGTGGCGGGAGGCCGGGGACCGGCTGCGCGCCCTGGTGGACACCTGGAAGGGCCTGCCGCGGCTGGACCGCAAGAGCGACGACGAGCTCTGGCACCGCTTCTCGCACGCCCGCTCGGTCTTCTCGAAGCACCGCAAGGCGCACTTCGCCACCCTGGACGCCGAGCGCGAGAAGGCCCGGCAGACCAAGGAGGCGCTGGTGTCCGAGGCCGAGGCGCTGTCCTCGTCCACGGACTGGGGCAGCACCGCGGCCGCCTACCGCGACCTGATGGCGCGCTGGAAGGCCGCCGGCCGGGCCCAGCGGGACATCGAGGACGAGCTGTGGGCGCGGTTCCGCGGTGCCCAGGACGTCTTCTTCCAGGCCCGCTCCGCGGTGTTCAGCGAGCGGGACGCCGAGCAGGTGGAGAACCAGAAGCTCAAGGAGGCGCTGGCCGCCGAGGCCGAGACGATCCTGCCGATCACCGACCTCAAGGCCGCCAAGGCCGCGCTGCGCGAGGTCAACGAGCGCTGGGAGGCGATCGGGCACGTGCCGCGCGAGGTCCGTCCGAAGCTGGACGGCCGGCTGAACGCGGTCGAGCGGGCCATCCGCGAGGCCGAGGAGGCCGAGTGGGCGCGCTCCAACCCGGAGGCCAAGGCCCGCGCGGCCGGCATGGTGGGCCTGTTCCAGGCGAAGGCCGACAAGATCCAGGCCGACCTGGACAAGGCCCGCGCGGCCGGCAACGCCTCCAGGGTCGCCAAGCTGGAGTCCGAGCTGGACGGCGTGCGGACCCTGCTGGACCAGGCGCACAAGAGCCAGGAGGAGTTCAGCGGCTGATCGCCTCGGCGCGCTGAACGGCGAAGGCCCCCGGGACCGCTCCCGGGGGCCTTCCGCGTTCCCGCCGCCTGTGGCGGGGCCGCCGCTACTTGCGGGCGGAGGTGACGCGGTAGACGTCGTACACGCCCTCGACGCCGCGCACCGCCTTGAGCACGTGGCCCAGGTGCTTCGGGTCGCCCATCTCGAAGGTGAAGCGGCTCATCGCCACCCGGTCCCGGGAGGTCTGCACCGCCGCCGACAGGATGTTGACGTGCTGGTCGGAGAGCACCCGGGTGACGTCCGAGAGCAGCCGGGAGCGGTCCAGCGCCTCGACCTGGATGGCCACCAGGAAGACCGAGGACTGGGTGGCCGCCCACTCGACGTCGATCATGCGCTCCGGCTGCTGGTTCAGCGCCTCCACGTTGACGCAGTCGGCGCGGTGCACCGAGACGCCGTTGCCGCGGGTCACGAAGCCGACGATCGGGTCGCCCGGCACCGGGGTGCAGCAGCGGGAGAGCTTGACCCAGACGTCCTCGACGCCCTTGACGATCACGCCCGGGTCGCCCTTGGCCCGGCGGCGCACCGCACGGCGGTTGTCGTGGGTCGGGGTGGCGGTCTCCGCCAGGTCCTCGGTCGCGCCCTCCTCGCCGCCGAGCGCCTGGACCAGCTTCTGGACGATGTTCGGCGCGGCGACGTGGCCCTCGCCGATCGCGGCGTAGAGCGAGGAGATGTCGGGGTAGCGCATCTCGTGGGCCAGGGTGACCAGCGAGTCGCCGGTCAGGATCCGCTGGATCGGCAGGCCCTGCTTGCGCATCGCCCGGACGATCGCCTCCTTGCCGTGCTCGATCGCCTCCTCGCGGCGCTCCTTGGAGAACCAGGCGCGGATCTTGTTGCGGGCACGCGGCGACTTGACGAAGCCCAGCCAGTCCCGGGACGGGCCGGCGTTCTCCGCCTTGGAGGTGAACACCTCGACGGTGTCGCCGTTCTCCAGGGTCGACTCCAGCGGCACCAGCCGCCCGTTGACCCGGGCGCCTATCGTCCGGTAGCCGACCTCGGTGTGCACCGCGAAGGCGAAGTCGACCGGGGTCGCCCCGGCCGGCAGGGCTATCACGTCGCCCTTGGGGGTGAAGACGAAGACCTCGTTGCTGGCCAGGTCGAAGCGGAGCGACTCCAGGAACTCGCCCGGGTCGGCGGTCTCCTTCTGCCAGTCCAGCAGCTGCCGCAGCCAGGCCATCTCGTTGACGGCGCCGGCCTTGTCGTCCTTGCGGACCTGGGTCGGGGTGTCGGTGCGGACCTTGGAGGCCCCGGCCACCGCGCGCTGCTTGTACTTCCAGTGCGCGGCGATGCCGTACTCGGCCCGCCGGTGCATGTCGAAGGTGCGGATCTGCAGCTCGACCGGCTTGCCCCCGGGACCGATCACCGTGGTGTGCAGCGACTGGTACATGTTGAACTTGGGCATCGCGATGTAGTCCTTGAACCGCCCCGGCACCGGGTTCCACCGCGCGTGGATGGTGCCCAGCGCCGCGTAGCAGTCGCGGACGGTGTCGACCAGGACCCGGATGCCCACCAGGTCGTAGATCTCGGCGAAGTCCCGGCCCCGGACGATCATCTTCTGGTAGACCGAGTAGTAGTGCTTCGGTCGGCCGGTGACGGAGGCGGTGATCCGGGCGCCCCGCAGGTCCCCCTGGACCTGGTCGATGACGGTCGCCAGGTACTCGTCCCGCTTGGGGGCGCGCTCGGCGACCAGCCGGACGATCTCGTCGTACATCTTGGGGTAGAGGATCGCGAAGGCGAGGTCCTCCAGCTCCCACTTGATGGTGTTCATGCCCAGCCGGTGCGCCAGCGGGGCGTAGATCTCCAGCGTCTCGCGGGCCTTCTTCTCCTGCTTCTCCCGCTTGAGGTAGCGCATCGTGCGCATGTTGTGCAGGCGGTCGGCCAGCTTGATCACCAGGACCCGCGGGTCCTTGGCCATCGCCACGACCATCTTGCGGACGGTCTCGGCCTGCGCGGCCTCGCCGAACTTGACCCGGTCCAGCTTGGTGACGCCGTCCACCAGCAGGGCCACCGAGTCGCCGAAGTCCTTGCGCAGGGTCTCCAGGCCGTAGTCGGTGTCCTCGACGGTGTCGTGCAGCAGCCCGGCCATCAGCGTCGGGGCGTCCATGCCGAGCTCGGCCAGGATCGTCGCGACGGCCAGCGGGTGGGTGATGTACGGGTCGCCGCTCTTGCGCTTCTGCCCGCGGTGCCACTTCTCGGCCACCGCGTACGCCTTCTCGATGTCGCGCAGCAGTGCCGGGTCGGCCTTGGGGTCGTTGGCCCGGATCGAGCGGAACAGCGGCTCCAGGACGGGGTTGAGCACGCTGGAGCGCTGGCCGCCCAGGCGGGCCAGCCGGGCCCGCATGCCGCCGGTGGAGCCGCGGCCGGAGGGGCCGAGCGAACGCGAGGAGGTCGGCGTCGGGCGTGCCGGGGTGGCCCCCGAGGGCGTGGGACGGTTTTCGGGGGTGGCCGCTTCGGCCGTGGGCACAACCTCGTCGGGCAAGGACAACTCCTCGGGGCACCGGGGCCGACCCCTGCCGAGGCCCGAACGGTCCGGGACAACCGGGAGGGGATGAATCTTCATGGTACCGAGCCGGGCGCCGGGGTGTTCATCCGGCCGGGCCAGGAAACGGAAGGACGGCGGTCGGATG
>NZ_JBHVET010000317.1:0-9081 GCF_042802135.1 Kitasatospora sp. NPDC057512 | reverse complement strand
GAACAAGCACCGTGAACAAGCACCGTGAACAAGCACCGCGAACAAGCACCGCGAAAAGTCACCGCACCGGGTGCCCGGCCTCCCGCAGCGCGCCCTTGACCTCGCCGATCCGCAGGTCCCCGAAGTGGAACACGCTGGCGGCGAGCACCGCGTCCGCGCCCGCGTCGACGGCCGGCGCGAAGTCCGCGAGCTTGCCCGCGCCGCCGGAGGCGATCACCGGCACCGAGACACTCTTGCGCACGGCCCGGATCAGCTCCAGGTCGTAGCCGTCCTTGGTGCCGTCCGCGTCCATCGAGTTGAGCAGGATCTCGCCGGCGCCCAGTTCGGCGGCGCGGCCCGCCCAGGCGACGGCGTCCAGCCCGGTGCCCTGCCGCCCGCCGTGGGTGGTGACCTCGAAGCCGGACTCGGTCTCCGTCCCGGGCGGGCAGCGCCGGGCGTCCACCGAGAGCACCAGCACCTGCCGTCCGAACCGCTGGGCGATCTCGCGGACCAGCTCCGGCCGGGCGATGGCCGCGGTGTTGACGCCGACCTTGTCGGCGCCGGCCCGCAGCAGCTTGTCGACGTCCTCGACGGCGCGGATGCCGCCGCCCACCGTGAGCGGGATGAAGACCTGTTCGGCGGTGCGGCGGACCACGTCGTAGGTGGTCTCCCGGTCGCCGGAGGAGGCGGTGATGTCGAGGAAGGTCAGCTCGTCGGCGCCCTCGGCGTCGTAGAGCTTGGCCATCTCGACCGGGTCGCCGGCGTCGCGCAGGTTCTGGAAGTTGACGCCCTTGACCACCCGCCCGGCGTCCACGTCCAGGCAGGGGATGACACGTACTGCGAGGGTCACGGCTGTTCGCCTTCCAGGGCTTCCGGAGCCTCCAGGGCTTCCAGGGTCTTTGCCAGCCCGGACCGGTACGCGTCGAGTTCGACCTCGACCAGCATCCGGGAGTCGATCAGCCCGTCGACCACCACCATGGTGGCCACCGGGCGTGCGGCGTCGAAGAGTTCGCGGTGGGCGCGGCCCACCTCTTCGGCGTCGCGGACGTGGGTGATGTACATCCGGGTGCGGACCACGTCGTCGGTGGTCAGACCGTACGCGGCCAGGGCGGTGAGCCCGACGCCGAACGCGGCGAGGGTCTGCCGGTACGGGTCGCCCTCGTGCTCGATCCGGCCGTCCACCCAGGCGGTGGAGCCGGCCACGTGCACGTGGTCGCCCGCGGCGACGGCCCGGGAGTAGCCGAACTCGTCCTCCCAGGGGGAGAATCCGCCGACCCGACCGGCCACGACCCGACCGGTCACGCCCTGCCCGGCTACGACCTGCCCGGCCACGACCCGAGCGGCCGCACCCTGCCCGGTCACGCCCTGCCCGGCTACGACCTGCCCGCGTACGATCCGACCGTCCGTCATCCTGAAACCGCCTCCAGGGCCTCTTCGAGGGTGAACTTCTGCTCGTAGAGTGCCTTGCCCACGATGGCGCCCTCGACACCCTCGCCCACGAGCGAGGCGATCGCGCGCAGGTCGTCGAGCGAGGAGACGCCGCCCGAGGCGACCACGGGCCGGTCCGTCGCGGCGCAGACGTCGCGCAGCAGCTGGAGGTTGGGGCCGGTCAGGGTGCCGTCCCGGTTGACGTCGGTGACGACGTAGCGGGCGCAGCCCTCCGCGTTCAGCCGGGCCAGCACGTCGAAGAGCTGGCCGCCGTCGCGGGTCCAGCCGCGGCCGCGCAGGGTGGTGCCGACCACGTCCAGGCCGACGGCGATCTTGTCGCCGTGCTCGGCGATGGCCTTGGCGACCCACTCCGGGGCCTCCAGGGCGGCGGTGCCGAGGTTGACCCGGGTGCAGCCGGTGGCCAGCGCGCGGGCGAGCGACTCGTCGTCGCGGATGCCGCCGGACAGCTCGACCTTGACGTCCAGCTGTCCGGTGACCTCGCGCAGCAGCTCGTAGTTGCTGCCGGTGCCGAAGGCGGCGTCGAGGTCGACCAGGTGCAGCCACTCGGCGCCGGCGTTCTGCCAGGCGAGGGCGGCGGCGAGCGGCTCGCCGAAGGAGGTCTCGGTGCCGGAGGCGCCCTTGACCAGGCGGACGGCCTGGCCGTCACGGACGTCGACGGCAGGCAGCAGTTCGAGGCTCATCAGAGATCCAACTCTCAGAAAGTCAGAGGGTGTTGACCCAGTTGGTCAGCAGGGCGGCGCCGGCGTCGCCGGACTTCTCGGGGTGGAACTGGGTGGCCCACAGCGGGCCGTTCTCGACGGCCGCGACGAACGGCTGCCCGTGGGTGGCCCAGGTGACCAGCGGCGGGTTGATCCGCGCGCTGTGGGTCTCCAGCTCCCAGTGCCGCACCCCGTAGGAGTGCACGAAGTAGAAGCGGGTCTCCGGGTCGAGGCCGGCGAACATCCGGCTGCCCTCGGGGACGTCCACGGTGTTCCAGCCCATGTGCGGGACGACGGGGGCCTCCAGCGGCTCCACGACGCCCGGCCACTCGTCGCAGCCGGCCGTCTCCACGCCGTGCTCGACCCCCTTCTCGAAGAGGATCTGCATGCCGACGCAGATGCCCATGACCGGTCGGCCCCCGGCGAGCCGGCGGCCGATGATCCAGTCCCCGCGGACGGACTTGAGCCCGCGCATGCAGGCCTCGAAGGCGCCCACGCCGGGGACGAGCAGGCCGTCCGCGGCCATCGCGGTGTCGTAGTCGGAGCTGACCGTGACGTCCGCCCCGGTCCGTTCCAGGGCGCGCTGCGCGGAGCGGAGGTTGCCGGAGCCGTAGTCGAGGACGACGACGTTCTTGCCCATGTTCAGGTGTCCAGTCTCTCTACGGCGGGTGTTACAGGCGCATGAGGCCGGAGGCCAGGCACATCACGGCGCCGAAGGCCAGCACCAGGATGACGCTCTTCGACTGCTTCTGCTTCCAGAAGGAGATGACTCCGCCGGCCAGGAAGAGGCCGACGAAGATGAGGATCATCGCAGTATTGCTCACAGCGCACCCTTGGTGGACGGGAGGATTCCGGCCGCGCGCGGGTCGCGCTCGGCGGCGTAGCGCAGCGCCCGGGCCAGCGCCTTGAACTGGCACTCCACGATGTGGTGCGCGTTGCGCCCGTACGGCACGTGGACGTGCAGCGCGATCTGCGCCTGGGCCACGAAGGACTCCAGGATGTGCCGGGTCATCGTGGTGTCGTACGAGCCGATCATCGGCGCGATGCCCTCGGGCTCGGTGTGCACCAGGTACGGCCGGCCGGAGAGGTCCACGGTGACCTGGGCGAGCGACTCGTCCAGCGGCACCGTGCAGTTGCCGAAGCGGTAGATGCCCACCTTGTCGCCGAGCGCCTGCTTGAAGGCGGCGCCGAGCGCGAGGGCGGTGTCCTCGATGGTGTGGTGGGTGTCGATGTGCAGGTCGCCGTCGGTCTTGACGGTGAGGTCGAACAGGCCGTGCCGACCGAGCTGGTCGAGCATGTGGTCGTAGAAGCCGACGCCGGTGGAGATGTCGGTCCTCCCGGTGCCGTCGAGGTCTATCTCGACCAGGACCGAGGTCTCCTTGGTGGTGCGCTCGACGCGTCCGATGCGGGACATGGGGTTAGAGCTCCTTGATCACGGAACGGACGGCGGCCAGGAAGGCGTCGTTCTCGGCGGGCGTGCCGGCGGTGACGCGCAGCCACCCGGGGACGCCGTTGTCGCGGACCAGGACACCCTGGTCGAGGATGGCCTGCCACACCGCGTGGGTGTCGGCGAAGCGGCCGAACTGGACGAAGTTGGCGTCCGAGTCGGTGACCTCCAGGCCCATCCCCCGCAGGGCGTCGACCAGCCGGTCGCGCTCCTCCTTGAGCCGCCCGACGTACCCGAGCAGGGTGTCGGTGTGCTCCAGGCAGGCCAGCGCGGTGGCCTGGGTGACGGCCGACAGGTGGTACGGCAGGCGCACCAGCTGCACCGCGTCCACCACGGCCGGGTCGGCGGCCAGGTAGCCCAGGCGCAGCCCGGCCGCGCCGAAGGCCTTGGACATGGTGCGGCTGACCACCAGGTTGGGGCGGCCCTCGATCAGCGGCAGCAGCGAGGCGCGGTGCGAGAACTCGACGTACGCCTCGTCCACCACCACCAGGCTGGGCCGGGCGGCCTGCGCGGCCTCGTACAGCCGCAGCACGGTGTCGGCGTCCACGGCGGTGCCGGTCGGGTTGTTGGGCGAGCAGATGAACACCACGTTCGGCCGGTGCTCGGCGATGGCGGTGACGGCGGCGTCCACGTCGATGGTGAAGTCGTCGTTGCGCGGGCCGGAGATCCAGGCGGTGCCGGTGCCCCGGGAGATCAGCGCGTGCATCGAGTACGAGGGCTCGAAGCCGAGCGCGCTGCGGCCGGGGCCGCCGAAGGTCTGCAGCAGCTGCTGGAGCACCTCGTTGGAGCCGTTGGCGGCCCACACCTGCTCCCGGACGACCGGGAAGCCGGTGGTCTTCCCGAGGTACGCGGCGAGGCCCTCGCGCAGCTCGACCGCGTCCCGGTCGGGGTAGCGGTTGAGCCCGCGGGCGGCCTCGGCGACGCGCTCGGCGATCCGGGCCACCAGCTCCTCGGGGAGCGGGTACGGGTTCTCGTTGGTGTTCAGCTGGACGGGGACGTCCAGCTGCGGCGCGCCGTACGGGGACTGGCCGCGCAGCTCGTCCCGGATCGGGAGGTCGTCGATACGAGTCATGGCGGTCACGCTCCCGGCACCGTCCAGTCGCTGTGCCAGTTCTGTTCGTCTCCGACGAAACGGGCCTTGATGGCGTCCCCGTGCCCCGGCAGGTCCTCGGCGTTCGCCAGGTTGACCACGTGCGCGGCGACGTCCGCCAGCGCGTCCCGGTCGTACTCGACGACCTGGACGCCGCGCAGGAAGGTCTGCACCGACAGCCCGGAGGAGTGGCAGGCGCAGCCGCCGGTCGGCAGCACGTGGTTGGAGCCGGCCGCGTAGTCGCCCAGCGAGACCGGGGTCCAGCGGCCGATGAAGATCGCGCCGGCGTTGACCACCCGGGCCGCCACCGCGTGGGCGTCGCGGGTCTGGATCTCCAGGTGCTCGGCCGCGTACGCGTTGACCACGGTGAGGCCCTGCTCCAGGTCGTCGACCAGGATGATGCCGGACTGCCTGCCGCCCAGCGCCTCGGCCACCCGCTCGCCGTGCTTGGTCCTCGCGACCTGGACGGCCAGCTCGGCCTCGACCGCGTCGGCGAGCGCCGGGGAGTCGGTGACCAGCACCGAGCCGGAGGTCGGGCCGTGCTCGGCCTGGCTGATCAGGTCGGCGGCGACGTCGGACGGCAGCGCGCTGTCGTCGGCGAGGACGGCGATCTCGGTCGGGCCGGCCTCGGAGTCGATGCCGATCCGGCCGGCGAAGTAGCGCTTGGCGGCGGCCACGTAGATGTTGCCGGGGCCGGTGACCATGTTCACCGGCGCGCACTCCTCGGTGCCGAGGGCGAACATCGCGACCGCCTGGGCGCCGCCGACGGCGTAGACCTCGTCCACGCCGAGCAGCGCGCAGGCCGCCAGGATGGTCGGGTGGACGCTCCCCCCGAACTCCTTCTGCGGCGGGGAGGTGACGGCGATGCCCCGGACGCCCGCCTCCTGGGCCGGCACCACGTTCATCACCACGGAGGACGGGTAGACCGCCAGCCCGCCCGGCACGTACAGGCCGACCCGCTCGACCGGCACCCAGCGCTGGGTGACCGTGCCGCCCGGCACCACCTGGGTGGTGTGCCCGGTGCGGCGCTGGTCGGCGTGCACGGCGCGGGCCCGGCGGATCGACTCCTCCAGGGCGGCCCGCACCTTCGGGTCCAGCGTCTCCAGGGCCTCGGTCAGCTGCTCGGCCGGGACCCGGGTCGACTCCAGCCGGACGCCGTCGAAGCGCTCGGTGATCTCGATCAGCGCCGCGACCCCGCGATGGCGTACGTCCTCGGCGATCGGCCGCACCTTCTCCAGGGCGGCCGCGACGTCGAACTCGGCACGGGGCAGCAGGTCACGCGGGTCGTCCAGCGAGCCGCGGAGGTCGATTCGAGAGATCACGCCACCCAGTGTAAGGAGTGGCCGGAACCGCTGGTCCCGCATTTCAGTCCGTGATACGAAAGGCGAGACGACCGGGGGGACGGGGAAAACCATGGCGGAGCGCGCTCCAGAGGGCTGGACCGACACCGAACGCGCGCTCTGGGAGGCCTACCGCCAGGGCGAGATCCTGGACCTCCGCAGTGGCGAAGCCAACACCGACGACCCCTTCGGCGACGCCCCCTGGGGCCCCGGCCGCACCGTCCGCGCCGAGGTGCTCGCCCACCTGCTGCTGGTCGGCCCGGAGCCGGCCCCCGGGCGGGTCGCCTCGCTGCGGCTCAGCGGCGTCCTGGTCACCGGCGCGCTCAACCTGGCCGGGGCCGCCATCGACGACTACGTCGAGCTGCACGACTGCCGCTTCGCGCACAAGATCCTCATCTCCGAGGCGGCGGCCTCCACGCTGCGCTTCGTGAACTGCCTGATCCCCCGGCTGGAGGCCTCCCGGCTCTCCACCACCGGCGACCTCCACCTCGCCCGCTGCCGCGTCCCCGACGGCATCCGGCTCACCGACGCCCGGATCGGCACCGACCTGCTGCTCAACCAGACCGTCGCCGGCGGCGACCGCCACGGCCGCGCCGTCTCCGCCGACGGGATCACCGTCAACCAGGACTTCGAGGCCGAACGCCTGGAGACCCGGGGCGAGCTGAGCGTGCGCACCGCCCGGATAGGCGGCCGGCTCTCGCTGCGCGGCGCCCAGCTGCGCGCCGACCGGCGGCACAACCCCACCTGCCTCAACGCCGTCCGGGTCACCGTCGGCCACACCCTCTACCTGACCGGCTCCGCCGACCTCGGCTGGGTCGGCTCCCGCGGCTACTACGGCTCCGGCTACGGCGAGAACCCGCCGCCCGACGGGCCCGTCACCCCGTTCCGCGCCTTCGGCCGGGTACGGCTGTCCGACAGCCGCTTCGACGGCGCCTGCCTGATCTCCGGCGAGTTCCACCTGGAGGGCGAGGAGGAGCTCTCGCTGCGCCGCATCCACACCCCGGAGCTGCGCTTCACCTGCAAGGTCCGCCCGACCGGCACCGTCTCGCTCTCCCGGGCCCGGGTCGGCAACCTGGTCGACACCCCGGCGGCCTGGCCGCTCGGCAGGCACCTGGGTCTCACCGGCTTCGTCTACGAGAACCTGCGCCCGGTCGGCGCCTTCCCCGTCCAGCAGCGGATCGCCTGGCTGGAGGGCTCCTCGGTGGACTTCCAGCCCGAGTCCTACGAGCAGCTCGCCGCCGCCCTGCGCCGCGACGGCGCCGACGACGACGCCCGCGAGGTGCTGTACGCCAAGCAGCGCCGGCGCCGCCGCACCCTGCCGCTGCCGGCCCGGGTCTGGGGCGCGGTCCAGGACGCGACCGTCGGCTACGGCTACCGCCCGGGCCGGGCGGGCCTGTGGCTGCTGCTCGCCTGGATCCTCGGCAGCCTCTGGTTCGCCACCCACCCGCTGGAGCCGCTCAAGTCCGACGAGCGCCCGCACTGGAACCCGGTGCTGTACACCCTGAACCAGCTGCTGCCGATCGTGGACCTCAACCAGGGCGGCTGGAACCCCGGCGGCCTCACCCAGTGGATCTCCGCCGGGCTGGTCGTGGTCGGCTGGCTGCTCGCCTCCACGGTCGTGGCCGGCGCCACGCGGATGCTCCAGCGCGGTTGATCCCTCCGATGGACGGGCCCGGCGACCGGCTGGGCCCGTCAACCGTGCGACAAGGCCCCCGTCCGGGGAACTACGCTGTCCGCCGTGACAGAACGGCTGCCGCTCTTCCCGCTGAACACCGTGCTCTACCCGGGCCTGGTGCTGCCCCTGAACGTCTTCGAGGAGCGCTACCGCCGTCTCGTCGCCGATCTGCTCGAACAGCCCGAGGACACCCCCCGGCGGTTCGGCGTGCTCGCGATCAGGGACGGCCGGGAGGTCGCCCGGGTCAGGCCCGAGGAGGGCCCGGCCGGTCCGCTGGACGGCCTCGGCACCGCCACCGGGGACCCCCTGGAGGCGGTCTTCCAGGTCGGCTGCGTCGCCGACATCGCCTCCGTCCAGCACCAGCCGGACGGCCGCTACGAGCTGCTGGTCACCGGCACCACCCGGTTCCGGCTGCGCTCGGTGGACGTCTCCGGCCCGTACCTGACCGGGGAGACCGAGCTGATCGAGGAGCGCCCCGGCGAGGGCTCCGGCGCGCTGGCCTCCGAGGTCGAGCGGGCGTTCCGGGTCTACCAGAAGCGCCTGGCCGGCGCCCGCGAGGCGAGCACCGTCGGCCACCAGGAGCTCCCGGACGACCCCCAGGTGCTCTCCTACCTGGTCGCCGCCGCCTCGGTGTTCGAGACCCCGGTCAAGCAGCAGCTGCTCGCCTGCCCGGACACCGCCCAACGGCTGCGCGCCGAGCTCGACCTGCTGCGCCGCGAGTCGGCCGTCCTCAGCTGGCTGCCCTCGCTGCCCGCCGTCGACCTCACCCGCCAGTCCTTCAGCCCGAACTGACCGAGGACCCCCAGGACCTCAAGGACCCCGAGGACCCCGCATGGCCAAGAAGACCAGGAAGGGCGGCCAGGGCACACCCGCCACCGTCGCCCTGGAAGCCGCCGCCGTCCCGTTCACCGTGCACGCCTACGACCACGACCCGGCAGCCGCCTCCTACGGCGGCGAGGCCGCCGAGGTCCTCGGCATCGCCCCCGAGCGGGTCTTCAAGACCCTCGTCGCCGACGTGGACGGCACCCTCACCGTCGGCGTGGTCCCGGTCGCCGGCCAGCTCGACCTCAAGGCCCTGGCGGCGGCCGTCGGCGGCAAGCGCGCCGCCATGGCCGACCCGGCCGCCGCCGAGCGCAGCAGCGGCTACGTCCTCGGCGGCATCTCGCCGCTGGGGCAGCGCCGCCCGCTGCGCACCGTCGTCGACGTCAGCGCGCTCGGCCATGCCACCGTCTACGTGTCGGCGGGGCGTCGCGGCCTCGAAGTCGAGCTGGCCCCCACCGACCTCGTCGCCCTCACGGGGGCCGGCACCGCCCCCATCGCCCGCTGAGCCCCCTCCCCGGGGAAGGCCCCTCCCGGAGGGAAAGCGAGGGCGCGGGGCCGGTGCGGGACGACCCGCACCACCC
>NZ_JBHVET010000316.1:0-9097 GCF_042802135.1 Kitasatospora sp. NPDC057512 | reverse complement strand
CCACCGCGGCGAGCACGGCGGGCAGCGAGAGCCCGACCGCGGCCATGACCTCCTCGTGGTCGCCGCCGGTGGAGGGCCAGGTCAGGTCCGCGCTCGCCGCGGTGACCTCGCACTCGGGCATCAGCAGCGCGAGCGCCTCGGCCGCCCCGCCCTGGGCTCGGTGCTCCTCGACCACGACGAACCGCCGGTGGTGGCGGGAGAGTTCGGCCGCGGCGCGGGCCAGGTTCCCGTGGTCCAGGTAGACCAGGTGGGCGTGGCCGGTGCCGGGGCGGGCCTCCCGCGCGGCCAGCGCCAGGCGGGTGCCCTCCTCCCCCACCGACACCAGGCAGACCTCGCCCGGCTCGGCCCGGTGCTCCCAGGTGACCAGCGGCGCCCGCTCGCCCTCCCAGTCGAGCGAGCGGTACTGGGCGTTGCGCCCGGTGCGGATGTAGTGCGGCCGGCCGGAGCGCACGGCCTCGCGGACCACCGCGCGCATCTCCGCCTCCCCGTAGGGGGCGGCGATGACCACGCCCGGGATGCTGCGCAGGACGGCGAGGTCCTCCAGGCAGTGGTGGGTGGTGCCGAACCAGGCGCCGGAGACGCCCGCGTACGGCGCCACCACGGTGACCCCGGCGTTCAGGTAGCCCAGCGTCAGTTTGAGGCTCTCCGCCGCGCGCAGCGCCGCGAAGGGCGCGAAGGTGCTGACGAAGGGCTTGTACCCGCCCGCGGCGAGGCCCGCCGCCATGTCGACCATGGCGCCCTCGGCGATGCCGAGGTTGAAGAAGCGGTCGGGGTGGGCGGCCTGGAACGGGTGGCCCTTGCCGCCGAGGTCCGCCTCCAGGCAGAGGATGGTGTCGTCCTCGGCGGCGAGCCCGGTCAGCTCGTCGCGGTAGGCGTCACGGCCCGAGAGGGTCATCGGATCGCTCGCTTCCACTTGGCGGCGCGCGTGGCGTCGATGGTCACGTAGTGGGAGCCGGCCTTGCCCTCCACGGCGGGCACGCCCTTCCCCTTGACGGTGTTCGCGATGACGGCCAGCGGCCTGCGGGCCCCGGCCCGGTCCCCGGCGAACAGCGCGGTGAGCGCCGCCAGGTCGTGCCCGTCGGTCTCGGCGACCTCGAACCCGAAGGCGGCGAACCGCTCGGCGAGCCGGGGCAGCGGCGAGATGTCGGCCACCATGCCGTCGTTCTGGCCGCCGTTGCGGTCGACCACCAGCACGAAGTTGCCCAGTTCCTGGGCCACGGCGACCTGGCAGGTCTCCCAGACCAGGCCCTCCTGGAGCTCGCCGTCGCCGGCGACGGCGATGCCGAGCCCGCTCCGGCCGCCGATCCGGCGGGCCATCGCCCAGCCGGCGGCGTACGGGACGCCGTGGCCGAGGCTCCCGGTGGGGAAGCGCACGCCCGGGACCTTGGGGCCCGGGTGGCCGGTGAACGGCTCGCCCGCCAGGCCGTAGCGCGGGCTCGGGTCCTCCGGGAGGACGCCGCTGACGTGCAGGGCCGCGTAGAGCCCGGCGGCGGCGTGGCCCTTGCTGAGCACGACCTCCGTGCCGTCCCCGGCCGAGGCCCGGTGCAGCGCGGCGATCAGGATGTCCAGGACGGACAGGCTGCCGCCGAGGTGGCAGCCGCGCGGCCCGGCGGCCATGTCGACCACCAGCCGGCGGGCCCGTACGGCCCGGTCGGCCAGGGTGGCCGGCAGGTCGTCCGCGGTCTGCGGCGGGGCGAGCACGGTGCTCATCGACGGCTCCCCTCGGGCAGGGCGAACCACCGGTTGACGGCGTCCGCGAGCAGCGAGCGGGCGGTGCGGTACTCCATGGCGCCGATCCGCTCCTCGTCGGTGTGGTCCAGCGAGGAGTCGCCGGGGCCGTACGCGACCATCGGCACGTCCCGCCAGGTGGTGGCCAGGGTGTTCATGTCCGAGGTGCCCTTCTTCACGACGAAGCGGGGCCGGATGCCGGTGTCCGCGAAGGCCCGGCTGAAGACCTTGACCAGCGTGCTGGAGCGGCCGCCGACGTAGCCGGGGGTGGCCCGCAGCACCTCGATCTCCACTCCGGGCCGGACCTGGTCGAGCGCCGCCGAGCGCAGCGCGGCGAGGTCGGCCGTGGGCGGCACCCGGAAGTTGAGGATCCCGGTGGCGTGGTGGTGCTCGCGCCCGGTCCGGCTGCTGACCTCGATGACCGCGCTCAGCGCGTCGGTCGCGTGGGCCAGCACGGCCGTCCGGATGCCGCCGAGCGCCTCGATCAGCAGGTCGGGGGCGGAGACCGCGTCCTGTCCGGCCGAGTGGCCGCTGGACACCGAGGCGGTCACCTTGAGCTTGAAGAGCCCGAAGTAGCCGAGCGTCAGCTTCTCCGAGCCGCTGGGCTCGCCGATGACGACCGCGTCGGCCGGGTAGTGGTCGCGGACGTGGAACGCGCCCTTGGAGGAGGAGATCTCCTCCTCGACCGCGCCGACCACGCACAGCTGGCCGTCCTCCGGGATGTCCGCGTGGGCGAGCACCTCCAGGAAGTTGGCCAGGCAGCCCTTGGCGTCCACGCTGCCGCGGCCCCACAGTTCGCCCTCGCGCCACTCGGCCGGCCAGCGGTGCGGCACGGTGTCGAGGTGGCCGAGGAGCAGCAGCCGGCGGGGCCCGACGCCGCGGCTGGCGACGAGGTTGCCCGCCTCGTCGACGGCGGCGTCCATGCCGCGCTCGCGGCACCACTCGGCCAGCAGGGTCGCGAGTTCGGCCTCGTCGCCGGAGACCGAGGGCACCGAGACCACCCGGGTCAGCAGGCTCAGGTCGGCGGAGGGCTCGCGCACCCGCCAGAACCTGGTCCAGTTGGCCGGCTCGGACATGGTGTGCGGCCCGGTGATGGCCACGTCGGCGCTGCCCTCCAGGGCGATCTCGGCCGCGCGGACCTTCTGCCGCATGCGCCCCGCGGCGTACCGCGCTCCGTCGCCCGGGTAGGCGTCGGCCAGCGTGGAGCGCGGGTCGTCCTTGTCCGTCAGCAGTCCGGCGGTGCCGGTGACCAGCCGCAGGTGGTCGGCGTCCAGCGCGTTGGCGAGGACCGCCGCGAGCACGTCGGCGTCCACGTTGAGCGGGGCGCCGCCGTCCGGGTCGGCGACCGGCGCGGAGAGGCAGACCAGGTCGTACGTGTCGAGCAGGGCGTTCAGCCGGGCGGTGTCCACCTGGGCGGGCACGCCGGCCCGGTGGTCGCGGACCACGATCGGCCGGCCCTCGGCGGAGAGTGCCTTGAGCGGCCGGTTGGCCCGCCCGGTCACCAGGGCGCCGCGCGCCGCGACGGCGGTGAAGACGCCGAGCCCGAGGGCCCGGGCCTCCCGCTCCACGGCGGGCAGGGTGACCCGCTCGTAGGCGTCGACCAGGTGGGTCATCTCCTCGGGCGGGCAGTAGCGCACCTCGTCGCCGTTGGCGAGCCGCAGCTGCGGCATCGGGCGGGCGATCGCGCGGTAGTGCGCCTCGATGCCGGTGGCGCCGCCGGCGACCAGGAGCACCCGGGCGCCCCGGGCCACCAGGTCGGCCAGCTCCTTGTGGATCGTGCCGTGGTCGAGCGTGGCGCTGCCGACCTTGATCACGTACAGCGGACGGCTCACGGCGACACCGCCGTGGTGGGCAGTCCGGTCGTCTCGTCCAGGCCGGAGATCAGGTTCATCGCCTGGATCGCCTGGCCGGCCGCGCCCTTGATCAGGTTGTCCAGGGCCGCCACCGCGACGCACTGGTCGCCGCGCACCGCGACCGCCACCTCGGCGACGTTCGAGCCGACGACCGCCTTGAGCATCGGGAAGTCCTGCGCCGCCTTGGGGGCCGGCCGGACCCGGACGAAGGGCTTGCCGAGGTACGCCTTGGCATAGGCCCGCTTGACGTCCAACGCCGTGACACCGTCCCGCAGTTCGGTGTACGCGGTGACCATGATGCCGCGCGACACGTCGAGGCTGTGGGTGGAGAACCGCAGGTCCACGGCCGCGCCGGTGAGGTCCGCGATCGCCTGCTGGACCTCCGGGGCGTGCCGGTGCCCGTGCAGCTTGTGCACCCGGATGTTGCCGCTGCGCTCGGCGTGCGGCTCGCCGCCGCCGCGACCGCTCCCGGTGGAGCCGGTCTTGGCGTCGACCACGACCCGGTCGGTCGCGAGCGAGGCGGCGAACATCGGGTAGAGCGCGTAGATGGTGGTGACGGCCATGCAGCCGGGCAGGCTGATGAACCGCTCCTGCGGGACCTCGGGGCTCAACTCCGGGATGTAGTAGGCGAAATCCTCGCTCGGCGGGTTCGCGGCCGTCCTCGGGTAGTGGGTGCGGACGTCGTCGCCGTCGCGGAGGCGGAAGTCGCCGCCCAGGTTGAGCACCCGCTTGGCGTTGTCGGCGATCAGCGGCAGCTGCTCCGGCAGGGTGCCGGTCGGCAGGCAGCCGAAGGCGACGTCGACGGGGCCGACCTCGGCGAGCTGCGCCAGCGGCCGGAGCGTCAGCGAGCCGGCCCGGGGGTGGTTGCGCAGCCACGGGTGGACGCTGCCGACCGTGGCGCCGGCGTTGCGCTCCGCGGAGAGGAACGCGAGCTCCACCCCGGGGTGTTCGAGCAGCAGCCGGATGACCTCGCCACCGGTGTAGCCGCTCGCGCCGATGACGGCGACGCGGATCTTCTGGTCAGCCAAGGCGGGCCGCCTTCTCCCACGGACGGCGGTAGTCGCCGCTCTCGACGAGCTTGCGGATGGCGTCCGGGCGCCGGGCGACCTTCCGGAAGGCGTCCGCGTAGCGCAGGATCCGCTCGTACTCGACCGGGGAGCGCAGCTCGCGGCAGAGCACCAGGGTGCTGTCGAGCATGCCCAGGGTGACCGGGAAGTCCTCCGGCCGGTGGTCGCGCACGGCGTCCGGGTTGAGCGAGAACGGGTAGCCGTTGCCGAAGCCGTCGCGGTGCCGGAACGGCAGGTGGCACGGGATCGGGGTGTTCTGCCACTCGCGGGCCGGCACGCCCTCGGCGACCAGCAGCTCGTGCACCGCCTCCTTGACGGCGTGCACCGGCAGGTCCTCCAGGCCGACGGCCTCCGGGTGCAGGGTGGTCCGGTACATGTTGTACGCGTGCACGTGCCCGTCCGGGACGTGCGGCGGCGTGAACAGGCCGGTCCCCGCCAGGGCCTCGCCGAGCAGGGCGGCGTTGCGGGCCCGGATCTCGTCGTAGTACGGCAGCCGGGCCAGCTGGCTGGTGCCGAAGGCGGCGGCCACCCAGGACATGCCGTAGTCGATGGCGTGGCGCTCCAGGTAGGCGACCGCCCGGCCGTACGCCTCCTCGGTGGCGTAGAAGGCGATGCCGCCCTCGCCGCCGAGCGGGAAGTTCTTGTCGGCCATCAGGCTCTGGCCGGCGGCGTCGCCGAAGGAGCCGGCCACCCGGTCGCCGATCTTCGCGGAGTGGGCGTGCGAGGCGTCCTCGACGAGGGCGATGCCGTGCTTGTCCGCGAGGGCGCGCAGGGCGGGCACGTCGGCGGGCAGGCCGTGGACGTGGACCGGCATGAGCGCCCTGGTCCGGGGGGTGATCGCGGCGGCCGCGGCCCGCGGGTCCATGCAGTACGTGTCGGGGTCGATGTCGACGAACACCGGGATCGCGTGGGCGGCGACCACGGCCTGCGCGGTGGCGATGAAGGTGAACGCCGGGACGATCACCTCGTCACCGGGCTGCACGCCGGCGCCGACCAGGGCCATGTGCAGGCTGGAGGTGCCGCTGGCGGTGGGCAGGGCGTACTCGGCGCCGACGTAGGCGCGGTACGCCTCGGCGAAGTCGGCCACGACCTTGTCGGGCGACTGCCGCTGGGCGAGCATCAGGTTGAAGACGTCTTCCTTGGTGATGATCGGGAAGAGCGTGCGGCGCTGGGCCTTGGGGATCATCGCGCCGCCGCCGAGGGCGGCGAGCTCGTCGGCGAGATCGGCTTCGGTGGGCAGGGGCAGGGGGGAGTTCGGGAAGTCGGTGATCATCAGCGTGCTCCGGAGCTTGCGGCGGCGGGGCGCGCCGCGTGGGTCAGGGCCATCCGTACGCAACCGGCCACCAGGGGGCTCAGTCGGTAGTTGAACTGGACCCCCGGCACCAGGTCCTCGTCGGCCTCCTGCTGGGTCCACATGGTGCGCAGGTCGTAGGCGCCGAAGATCTTCAGCCGCTCGGCCCGGGCCCAGAGCCGCTCGTCGTCGGTGAGCACGGCGGCGGCCGGGCCGAAGCCGAGCCCGCTCAGGTCCACCACCAGCGCGGGGGCGGTGGCGCCGGCGGTCAGCTCGTCCAGCCGGCCGGCGTTCTCGGGGGTCAGCGAGACGAGGTCGAAGGCGGCCGGGGCCTGCCCCTCGACGGTGACGCCGAGCCAGGCCAGGAAGGCCGTGGTGGCCTCGTCCGGCTCGGCCAGGGCGACGGTGTCGCCGTGGCCGATGCCCTGGCCGGCCAGGGCCGCGTGCAGGGCCCCGGTCCGGCTGTTCAGCAGGACCGCCTTGGCCCGGCCGGTCCGCTTGGTCAGCAGCCGCTCCAGGGCGGGCAGTTCACGGTCGCTCTTCTCGATGCTCATGACCACGCCCGAGGTGAGCACGCGGGCGAGCACCGTCGCGGTGTCGAACAGTTCCATGGTTCCTCTCCGGGTCACACGGCCGCGGCCGTCAGCTGCCCCGCCACGAAGGAGGCGAGGTGGCCGGCGACGTTCACTCCGTGCTGGGCGGAGGAGCGGGCGAATTCGGGGTTGGCGTTCACTTCCAGGACGAGCAGGTCACCGGTGGTCCGGTCCTCCACCAGGTCGACCCCGTAGAAGCCGGGGCCGAGCACGTCGACGATCCGGACGCAGAGCTTCTCCATCTCCGGGGTGATGTCGACGCGCCGCACCTCGGCGCCGAGGTGGGTGTTGGTGCGCCAGTCGTCCGAGACCCGTTGGATCGCCACGACCGGGGTGCTCCCGACGACGACCACGCGCAGGTCGTGGCCGGGCTTGTCGATGTACTCCTGCACGATGACGGGGAAGAGCTTCCCCGCGGCGTCGACGGACTCGCGCCCGGCGGCCCAGGCCTCCAGGCACGCGGCGTCCGCGAGCTTGGTGACACCGCGCCCCCAGGAGCCGCTGACCGGCTTGACCACCGCCGGCATGCCCAGCTCGGCGACGATCGCGCGGACCTGGTCGTAGCTGAAGGCGTGCCGGGTGTGCGGGTGGGGGATGCCGTGCCGGGCGAAGAGCAGGGCCTGCAGGCCCTTGTCGTTGCAGGTCTCGATGGTCGACGCCCGGTTGAGCGTGGTGATCCCGGCGTGTTCCAGGCGGCACGAGACGCTGATCGCGTCCCGGTGCGAGAGGTTGCGGATCAGGGCCAGGCCCGGCGGGTCGGTACGACCCGCCACGACCTCGGCCAGATCCTCCATCAGGAGTGGAGTCGCCGTCAGACCCTCCCCGCGCAACGCCCCGAGGAGGAGCTTCTCCTCGGGGCGCAGCATGGTGGCCGACAGCAGGACGCGGCCGGTGGAGGTCACTCGCCCCAGTCCTCTTCCACCTCGGGGGCGAGGTCGAGGCGGACGCCGGCCTCGGACTTCTCGACGACCTCGTGCTCCTGGCCGCAGGCCGCGCACTCGGTCACCTCGCCCCGCTCCCAGGCCTCGTCGACCTCGAAGTCGGTGTCGCACACCAGGCATTTCGGTACGGCAATCGCAGCGGTCATTTCTCTCTCCTTGTGAATGTCGGCGCGCCGATATCCGCGAAACGTGATTCGCAGCACTCCCGCAGGTCGGCGGATCGGCGCTACTGTCCAGGGGTGGCGGATTCCCGCCCGGCCGATCAGGCCCAGCCGGGGTCGCCCGGCAGGAGCGCCACGTTGCTGGCGGCAGCGGTGGGGGCGCTGCTGGGGGCGTCCGGAGCGGCGGAAACGACGATCACCGCGACGGCGGCCATAACGAAGGACGCGAGGATTCGACCCGGGAACCGCATGATCTTCATTTCCACCCCTAGATAGACCTATCCGTTCGTGCTGGGGGGTTTCCCCGCACACAGAGAGAATGCCTGGGAATGGGTCCTTGCCAGAAGAGATCCGATGGCTCAGGATCGTGCACTGCAAGATTCCGAAGGGGGTGGCACATGTGCGACATATCGGACGTCAGTGGCCCGGAGGCGCACCCCGGGCCCTGTGACGAGGGGATCACGTTCTACCGCAAGGCCGTCCTGTTGGGGAGGGCCCCGACGGCGGAGCCTCCCGCCTGCCTCACCGAGCTGGGGCTGCTGACGGCGGCGCTGGGCGACCCCTCGGTCCTGGTGCCGGTCCCGCCCGAGGTCGCCACCACGGCGCTGCTGCACCCGATGGAGCAGCAGATCCTCGAACAGCAGCAGCGGGTGGCCGCGGTCCGGACCGCCATGTCCCAGGTCGAGAGCGTCTACCGGACGCTGCGCCGGGAGGGCCGGGACAACGTCCAGCGGCTCAGCGGCGCGGCGGTGATCGCCGCCGCGGTGGCCGAGACGACCCAGGCGACCGAGCGGGAGCTGCTCACCGCGCACCCGGGCGGCAGCCGGCCGACCGACGTCCTCGCCAGATCGCTGGTCCTGGCCCTGGACGCGCAGAAGCGGGGCGTCCGCCAGCGCACGCTCTACCAGCACTCCGTCCGGGCGCACTACCCGACGCTGGACTACATCAAGGCCGTCACCGAGGCCGGCATCGAGGTGCGGACCGTCGACGAGGTCTTCGACCGGCTCATCATCTGCGACCGCTCGGTGGCGTTCATCCCCGACAAGGAGCTCGAACACCACAACCACGCGCTCAAGATCACCGACCCCGGCGTGGTGCACTTCCTGGCCTCGGTCTTCGAGCACGCCTGGGAGCGGGCCGCGCCGGTCGTCTACGAGAGCGACCAGCAGCGCCCGCCGCTGCTCACCGACGAGACCCGGCTGCGGGTGCTCCAGCTCATGGTGGACGGCTACACGGACGCCGCGATCGCCAGCCGGCTCGGCATCAGCTCGCGGACCGTGGCGAGCCACCTCAAGCGGGTGTCGGAGATCCTCGGCAGCAACAGCCGGGCCCAGCTCGCCTACCTGACCGCGCAGAGCGGCATCCTGGACGGCTCCCCGCCGCCCGCGCGGCAGCCCCGGGGCCCGCGCGAGCAGCCGGCCGGGCCGGCCGGGCCAACGGCGTAGCAGGGCCCGCCGCGGGGG
>NZ_JBHVET010000315.1:0-9097 GCF_042802135.1 Kitasatospora sp. NPDC057512 | reverse complement strand
CTCCCGAGGAGTGGAGGGCCGCCGGCCTGATGGTCCTACCGCGCGTCAGCTCCGCCGCACGCCCGAGGCCAGTTCCCCGGCCAGGGCCCGCACGGCGTCCAGCGCCGCTTCCTCGTCCTCGCCCGCGGCCAGGATCCGCTTCACGAACGCCGACCCCACGATCACCCCGTCCGCGAACCGGGCGACCTCCGCCGCCTGCACCGCGTCCGAGACCCCGAGCCCGACGCAGACCGGCAGGTCGGTGGTGGCCCGGGTCCGGGCGACCAGGTCCTCGGCCATCGAGCCGACGGCCGACCGCGTCCCGGTCACGCCCATCACCGCGGCCGCGTACACGAACCCGCTGCCCGCCGCCGTGACCTCCGCCAGCCGCGCGTCCTTGCTGCTGGGGGCGACCACGAACACGGTGTCCAGACCGTGCTCGTCCGCCGCCTTGCGCCACTCCTCGGACTCCTCCACCGGCAGGTCCGGCAGGATGCAGCCGGCCCCGCCCGCGGCCGCCAGGTCGGCGGCGAACCGCGCCACCCCGTAGCGGTCGACCGGGTTCCAGTACGTCATCACCAGCACCGCCGCCGCGGGGTGCGCGGAGGCGACCTCCTGGACGGTGCGCAGCACGTCCTTGATCCGCACACCGCCCCGCAGCGCGATGTCGTCGGCGGTCTGGATGACGGCGCCGTCCAGCACCGGGTCGGAGTGCGGCAGCCCGACCTCGACCACGTCGCAGCCGCCCTCGATCAGCGCGTTGACCGCCCGGATGCCGCCGTCCACGGTCGGGAACCCGGCCGGCAGGTAGCCGATCAGCGCGGCCCGGTCCTCCGCCTTGGCCGCGGCCAGGACGTCGCTCAGCTTGGAAGCCATGATCACTTACCCCCCTCGGCGGAGTCGGCCGGCCCGGCGGACCCGGCCCCCGGCTCGTCGTACAGCCCGAAGTACTCGGCCGCGGTGTGCATGTCCTTGTCCCCGCGTCCCGACAGCGAGACCAGGATGGTCGCCTCCGGCCCGAGCTCGCGCCCCAGCTCCAGCGCCCCGGCGAGCGCGTGGGCGCTCTCGATGGCCGGGATGATGCCCTCGGTGCGGGACAGCAGCCGCAGCGCCTGCATCGCGGCGTCGTCGGTGACCGGACGGTACTGCGCCCGCCCGGTGTCCTTCAGCCAGGCGTGCTCCGGCCCGACCCCCGGGTAGTCCAGCCCGGCCGAGATCGAGTGCGACTCGATGGTCTGCCCGTCCTCGTCCTGGAGGACGTACGTCCGGGAGCCGTGCAGCACGCCCGGGTCCCCCTTGGTGAGGGTGGCCGCGTGCCGGGGCGTCTCGGCGCCCTCGCCGGCCGCCTCGCAGCCGATCAGCCGCACCCCGGTGTCCGGGATGAACTCGTGGAAGATCCCCATCGCGTTGGAGCCGCCGCCGACGCAGGCCACGACCGCGTCGGGCAGCCGGCCGGTGCGGTCGAGCACCTGCTGGCGCGCCTCGACGCCGATGACCCGGTGGAAGTCCCGGACCATCATCGGGAACGGGTGCGGCCCGGCGACGGTGCCGAACAGGTAGTGGGTGGAGTCGACGTTGGCGACCCAGTCCCGGAACGCCTCGTTGATGGCGTCCTTGAGCGTCCGGCTGCCGGACTTGACGGCCACCACCTCGGCGCCGAGCATCCGCATCCGGGCGACGTTGAGCGCCTGGCGCTGGGTGTCGACCTCGCCCATGTAGATGGTGCAGTCGAAGCCGAACAGCGCGCAGGCCGTCGCGGTGGCCACGCCGTGCTGGCCGGCGCCGGTCTCGGCGATGATCCGGGTCTTGCCCATCCGCTTGGTGAGCAGCGCCTGGCCCAGCACGTTGTTGATCTTGTGCGAGCCGGTGTGGTTGAGGTCCTCGCGCTTGAGCAGGATGCGCGCGCCGCCCGCCTCGGCGGAGAAGCGGTGCACGTCGGTCAGCGGGCTCGGGCGCCCGGTGTAGTCCTTGAGCAGCGCGTCGAGCTCGGCGGTGAAGGCCGGGTCGGTCTTGGCCTTCTCGTACTCCTCGGCGACCTGCTCGACCGCGGCGACCAGCGCCTCGGGGATGAAGCGGCCGCCGTACGCGCCGAAGTAGCCGCGCGCGTCCGGCACCTGGGCGCCGGGCAGGTAGTCCTTTTCGGACATGGTGGTTTCCCTTGAACGGAGATGGACGACAACGACGTCTTCCCGGCTGGGCTTCAGCCGGACGTCACGCGCCATCGCCGTCCCGGCACCTGCCCGGGCTCGCACCCGATGACGTACCGCACCCGACGCCCCAGCACCCGGCGTGCGGGTGCGCGGCAGCCGCGCGGGCGGCAACCGGGGGCGAGTCGGGCGGCGATCTTCATGGGGTGGGGGTCAGTCCTTGTGCCGGACGGCGGGGTGGGCCCCGGCGGCGACCAGGTCGGCGACCGCGGCGCGCGGGTCCTTGCCGGTCACCAGGGATTCGCCGACCAGCACCGCGTCGGCACCGAGGTTGGCGTAGTTGATCACGTCCAGCGGGCCGCGCACACCGGACTCGGCGATCTTGACGATGCCGTCCGGGATGGCGTGGGCGACGTTCTCGAAGGTGTTGCGGTCCACTTCGAGCGTCTTCAGGTTGCGGGCGTTGACGCCGATGATCCGGGCGCCGGCGTCCACCGCGCGCTTGATCTCCTCCTCGTCGTGCACCTCGACCAGCGGGGTGAGGCCGATCGACTCGGCGCGCTCGATCAGCGACACCAGGGCCGGCTGGTCGAGGGCCGCGACGATCAGCAGCGCGAGGTCGGCGCCGTGCGCACGGGCCTCCCACAGCTGGTAGGCGGTGACGATGAAGTCCTTGCGCAGCAGCGGGGTGTCCACCGCGGCGCGGACGGCGTCCAGGTCGGCCAGCGAACCGCCGAAGCGGCGCTGCTCGGTCAGCACGCTGATCGCGGCGGCACCGCCGGCGGCGTAGTCCACCGCCAGGGCGGCCGGATCGGCGATCGAGGCCAGGGCGCCCTTGGACGGGCTGGAGCGCTTCACCTCGCAGATCACCCGGACCCCGTCGCCCCTGAGGGCGGCGACGCCGTCCTTGGCCTCCGGAGCCTTGGCGGCGAGCGCCTTGAGCTCGTCCAGGGAGACCCGGGCCTGCCGCTCGGCGAGGTCCTCGCGGACCCCTTCGATGATCGAGTCGAGCACACTCACTCAGGAGCCCCCATCTTTTCTGCCAGTTGGCCGGCGCGAGCCGGCGGGCGAGGGCCCACCGACTCTTCGATGGTATCGGCACCCGGGGGCGGGGGGCGCACCGGTTCGAACCGGGTCCCGCGGACCGGACTCCCGCTCCGGCGGCCCCCAGCTGCGGCTTCACCGGGCCCGCACCGGTTTTCGGACGGTCTTCGCACCGGTTTTCGGACGCTCTTCGAGCCGACCGCGACCGGTGGCCGGGAAGCGGCGGTACGGCAGCCAGGGGGCGACGGTACGGCGGCCGGGGAGTGACGGTACGGCGGCCGGGCGGCAGCGGTACGGCGGCCGGGCGGCGGCGGTACGGCGGCCGGGCGGCGGCGGTACGGCGGCCGGGGGGTGGCCGTTGCGCGGGCGGCCCGGTCAGACCAGCGGAGGCGCCAGCCCGGCACCGACCCCCGAGTTGCGCACCACCGTGAACACCAGCACCAGCAGGGCGATCAGCGCCCACCGCCGGCCCCCGACGGTGACCCTGGGCGGCGGCCCGCCGGTCAGCGCGGCCCAGCCCCAGCGCAGCCACAGCACGGCCAGTACGCCGAACAGCAGGACCACGACGGCGTTGTCGTGCAGGGCTCCGGTGAGGTCCCCGTGGCTCAGCGCGTGGACGCAGCGCAGCCCCCCGCAGCCGGGGCACCACCAGCCGGTGGCGGTCAGGAACGGGCACTCGGGGTAGTGCCCGGGGGTGTTCGGGTCCACCACGGCGACGTACGCGGCGGGGACGGCCACCGCCGCCAGCGCGGTCAGCGGCGGGCTCAGCCGGCGCAGCACGGGCGGCGGGGCGGAGGCGGTGGAAGCGGTGGGGGCGGCGTTCACGCCCCGATTCTGCCCGGGTCGGGCCCGGACACGACGAAACGGCGGGCGTGGCGCGCCCGCCGTTCCGATGTACGACAAACGTGTGGTCGTGTGGTGCGACGAGCCCGTCGTCAGGCGGCGACGGCGGCGCGGGCCTCACGGGCCGCGAGCTGCTCCTCGGCCGACTTGTAGACGTTGGCGCTGGGCTGCTTGCCCATGCCCGCGAGGGACATGGCCTTGCCGACCACGCCGCCGGCCAGGATGACCGCCAGGCCGACCCAGACGAGCAGAACCGACGGCAGGATCATGGCGACGCCCGCGACGCCGAAGCCGACGAAGGAGATGACGACGCCGGTCCAGGCGGCGGTGGTGTGGCCGTGTGCTGCTGCTGCCATCTGAGTGGTGCTCCTTGGCTCTCGGGGCCCGGCCGGGCCTGCGGGGCCGCCGGCGGGTTGACGGGTTCCATTGTGCCGGGCCACACACCGGCGGCCCAAAGCGGGTGGCGGGTCTATCGCGTCACATGCGCGCGGAGCGCGTCACATGCGCGCGGCTCACACCGCGGTCGGGTCCTCGCCCCGGTCCAGGGCCTTCCACAGGTCGCCCGGCGTCTCGGTCCTCGCCGGGGCCTTGCGGGTCGGCGCCTCGTAGCGGCTGCCCATGGCCGGCCAGCCCCGGCCGTAGCGCAGGGTGAGCAGTCCGGCCAGGGCCAGCAGGACCCCGCCGACCAGCGCGACCCAGGGCCAGCCGGTGTGCGAGACCTCGGTGGCCGCCGAACCGGTCAGCGCCAGCTTGCGGGCGGCCTCGGAGTCCAGCGCGGCGGTGTCGCCGGCCCCGGCCACCGAGGCGGCGGCCGCGCCGAGCCCGGCCAGCAGGGTCAGCGCGCCGACCGCCAGCCGGCCGGCGCCGCGCACCGCGAACACCGCGACGGCCGCGGCGAGGCCCACCAGGGCCAGCCCGCCGGGCAGTTCGGAGATCCTGCCGCCGGTGACGGACACGTCCAGGGTGCCGGCCCGGCCCTCGGCCCAGGTCCGCCCGACCGCGGTCAGCACCAGCACGGCGCTCAGCACGGTCAGCAGCAGCATGATGCCGAGGGTGCGGCGGCTGGGGGCGGCGGGGGCGGGGGTCTGCTCAGCGGTCACCCGTCCACTATCCCCCGACCGACGCCGGGGCCCGTACCCGGGGTGGGGAACGGGCCGGCGGGCGGGGCGGCGGACGGGGTCGGTTACGGGGTGGGTCAGGGCGTGGGTTACGGCGTGGGTTACGGCGTGGGGAACTCGTCCGTCCGCAGTACCACCGTGCGGCCGCCGAGCGGCAGGAACAGGTCGTTGCCGAACGGCACCCGCTCGGCCTCCCGGTACACCCCCTCGGGGGACGGCGCGGTGTGCACGGTGCAGACCGCCGCCGCCGGATCGACCACCACGTACAGCGGCACGCCACTCTCCGCGCAGGCCCGCGCGAAGACGTGGTCACGGCCCGGGTGCGCCACCTCCAGCACCGCCTCGGCGTCCGCGGCCCCGTACCGGCCCCGGGCGGTGCGGGCGGCGCCGGGGGCGACCACCACCAGGTCCGGGGCGAGCGGGCCGTGCGCGGCCGGGAAGTCGATCAGCACCCCGGACAGCACCCGCCCCGCCCCCGCGAGCCCTTCCCGGATCTGGGAGGCCGTCCCGAAAACGGCCTCCCAGCGCAGCTCGTCGTACGGCGCCTCGGGCATCCCGGCCGCCTCCTCACACGTCAGGACAGTTCCGGCGTCCGCAGCGTATTGGCGGTGGCGACCGCCCGCAGCACGGCGGCCGCCTTGTTGCGGCACTCGGTGTCCTCGCCGTGCGGGTCGGAGTCGGCCACCACGCCCGCGCCGGCCTGCACGTACGCGGTGCCGTCGCGCAGCACCGCGGTGCGGATCGCGATCGCGGTGTCCGAGTCCCCGGCGAAGTCCAGGTAGCCGACGCAGCCGCCGTACAGGCCGCGGCGGGTGGGCTCCAGCTCCTCGATGATCCGCATCGCCCGCGGCTTCGGCGCGCCGGAGAGGGTGCCGGCCGGGAAGCAGGCGGTCAGCACGTCGAAGGCGGTGCGCCCCGGGGCGACCGTGCCGGTCACCGTCGACACGATGTGCATCACGTGGCTGTAGCGCTCGATCTGCATGAAGTCGACCACCTCGACGCTGCCCGGCTCGCAGACCCGGCCGAGGTCGTTGCGGCCGAGGTCCACCAGCATCAGGTGCTCGGCCCGCTCCTTGGGGTCGGCGAGCAGCTCGGCGGCCAGCTCCGCGTCCTCGTGCGGGGTGTCGCCGCGGTGCCGGGTGCCGGCGATCGGGTGCAGCATCGCCTCGCCGTCGGTGACCTTGACCAGCGCCTCCGGGCTGGATCCGACCACGTCGAAGCCGCCCTCGGCCCCGCCGTCCGGCCCGGGGAAGCGGAACAGGTACATGTACGGGCTGGGGTTGGTGGTGCGCAGCACCCGGTAGACGTCCAGGGCGGAGGCCGGGCAGGGCGCCTCGAAGCGCTGCGAGGGCACCACCTGGAAGGCCTCGCCGGCCCGGATCCGCTCCTTGATCGTCTCCACCGCGGCCCGGTACGGCTCGCCGCCGAACGGCGAGTGCACCTCGCCGGGGCCGGCCGGGGTGAAGGTGGCCAGGCCCGGATCGACCGGCTTGGACAGCTCGGCCTCCATCGCGTCCAGCCGGGCCACCGCGTCCGCCCAGGCCTCGTCCGCGCCGCTGGCCAGGTCGTTGTGGTTGACGGCGTTGGCGATCAGCAGCACCGTGCCGTCGACGTGGTCGAGCACCGCGAGGTCGGTGGCGAGCAGCATGGTCAGCTCGGGCAGGCCCAGGTCGTCCGGGTTGAGGTCGGGCAGCTTCTCCAGCCGGCGGACGATGTCGTAGCCGAGGTAGCCGACCAGGCCGCCGGTGAGCGGGGGCAGGCCGTCGTCCTCCAGCCGCGGGGTGTGCAGCGCCTGGAGGGTGGCGCGCAGCACCTCCAGCGGATCGCCGGCGGTGGGGATGCCGACCGGCGGGGTGCCGAGCCAGCGAGCCCCGCCGTCCGGGCCGACGGTCAGCGCGGCGCCGCTGCGCACCCCGACGAAGGAGTAGCGCGACCAGCTGCGGCCCTGCTCGGCGGACTCCAGCAGGAAGGTGCCGGGCCGCTCCTCGGCGAGGGTGCGGTAGAGGCCGATCGGGGTGAGGCCGTCCGCGAGGAGCCTGCGGGTGACCGGGATGACCCGGGTGTCGACGGCGAGCTTGCGGAAGGCTTCGAGATCCATGACGCGCGGCACCTTCTTGAGTTCTTCGAGTGGACTGGGGTCAGGAGAGCGGGAGCACGTCGGCGTCGAAGCAGGTGCGGTCGCCGGTGTGGCAGGCCGCACCGGTCTGGTCGACCCTGACCAGCAGGGTGTCGCCGTCGCAGTCCAGGGCCACCGACTTGACCGCCTGGACGTGGCCCGAGGTGTCGCCCTTCACCCAGTACTCACGGCGGCTGCGGCTCCAGTAGGTGCAGCGGCCCGTGGTCAGGGTGCGGTGCAGCGCCTCGTCGTCCATCCACCCGAGCATCAGCACCTCGCCGGTGTCGTACTGCTGGGCGATGGCCGGGACCAGCCCGTCCTCGGAGCGCTTGAGCCGCGCGGCGATCTCGGGGGCGAGGGCGGTGCTGCCGGGAGCGGCGGGTGTGGTGGACATGCACCCCATTGTGTCAGCCCGCCCCGGCCGTCACGGGCGCAGCTGCCCGGTGAGCTTGGGGCCGCCCTGCTTGTTGCCGGCGGCCAGGGTGCAGGTGTAGTCGCGCCAGCCCTGCTGGTAGTTGGCCATGGCAGGGCCGAACTGGCGGCCGTAGTAGGTCTTCCCGTCACCCTGGCGGGCCTTGGCGGCGGCTTCGACCTCCTTGCAGCCGTCGCGCATGGCAAGCGCCAGCGGGATGTCGCCGGTGATCCCGTCCGCGAGCTTGAGGTCGGCGATCACCTCACCGTCGTGGTCGCCGGCGCAGGGGCGCTCCTCCGGCTTGGTGATCACCGGGCTCAGCTGCGGGTGGTCGAAGCAGGCGCCGACCGGGAAGAACGCGTACGGCGGCTGCGGCGTGGGCGTAGGGGTGGGTGTCGGCGTCTGGGTGGCCGTGGGAGTCGGCGTGGGCGGCGGCGGCGCGGCGGCCGGCTTCTTGTCGTCCGGCCACAGCACCGCGGTGGCCACCACCGCGAGCAGGACGACCAGCACGGCGGCAACGGTGAGGACCAGGCCGCGGGACGGGCGAGAGCCGACTGCGGACGGCTGCTGCTCGGAGGTCATGGCCACGAGGATGGCCCACCCGACCCCCACCTGACAGCCGCTTCGCCGAACTCGCCCCGTACGGGCGGCCCGCCGGGACGGCAAGGCAGCGAGGCATACGACGGGAACATCGGTGCGGCCTCTCGGAGCACCGAGAGGCCGCACCAACGAAAAGCCGCGTCTGACTTCGACGCCCCCAGCACAGTCTCGCCCTCAAGCGGGAGGCACCGGCCGGGCCATCACATGCGCCGCGTCCGCTCCCTCGATCGGCGTCCACTCGTGTTCCAAGATCGAGTAGGTGATGGAGTCACGCCAGGCGCCATGGACGAAGACGTGGTCCCGGATCCGTCCCTCCTCGGTCATCCCCGCCCGCAGCAGAGTCCGGGCCGAGGCCTCGTTGAGCGGGGAGCGGGCGGCCCAGATGCGGTGCAGGCCAAGGACATTGAAGCCGAGGGCGCACAGTAGGTGAACGGTCTCGGTGCCGTGGCCCTTGCCCCACGCGGCCGGATGAAGGGCGAACCCGATGGTCGCGGCCTGCTGCGGCTCGGTGGCCAGCCGTGCGTAGCCGATCAACCCGTGTTCGCCGCGCCGGGTGACGGCGAGGCAGTACTCGGTACGCGGGGTGGCGAGCGCGGAGTCGATGGAGCGGGCGGTGATCGCTTCAACCTGTTCGCGAGTGCGGGGTTCGAAGCTGAGGTGCCGGGTGGCCCCAGGATCGCCGTAGATCGCCAGGAGGGCCTCGGTGTCGTCGGGTTCGACCTCGCGGAGTTCCAGGTTGGGGCCGGCCAGGTGGAGTGGGGTCATGACTGCGGAGCCTATCCGCGGGGTCACCGGATGAGGGCCGAGGTGGGGGTGGCGGTGAAGGCCTCGATCTCCT
>NZ_JBHVET010000314.1:0-9128 GCF_042802135.1 Kitasatospora sp. NPDC057512 | reverse complement strand
CGGCCGGTGTGCACGGCGGCCGTCACCAGGTCGAGGACCAGCGTGTGGTGCCAGGGCCGGCCGCCGGGCAGGTGTCCGGGCGGGGTGAGTTCGCAGAAGTGGGCGTACGCCTCCTCGTGGCGCCGGTGGGCGAGCGCGGCCAGGCCGCGCAGGTGGCTCAGGCGGTCGAGGACGTACCGCATCCGGGCGCGGGTGGCGGTCGGCCGGACGGCCTGTTCGATCTCCCGCAGGCCGCCCTCGTCGCCCCGTCCGGCCAGGAAGTGGGCGTAGTACTGGCGGAACATCAGGGCGTTGGTGCGGTAGCCGAGCTCGTCCGCGATCTCGGCCTCGCGCAGGCAGACGGCCGCCCGGTCCCAGTGTCCGAGCAGGAAGTCCTGCTGGCACCTGGCCTTGGCGACCGAGCCCTGGGTGGCGTAGCCGTGCAGCCCGGTGAAGCGGCGCCACAGGTCGCCCTCGGGGCAGTCGAGCGCCGAGGCGGTCCAGAGCAGGAGCCAGGCGGCACCGGCCTCCTGCTCCTCGCTCAGGTCCGCGGCCGCCGTCCGGAGCGCGGCGGCCGTGTCCGGGCCCGGGTCGGTCCACGCGCGCAGGCAGAGCCGGCCCGCCTCGGAGACGTTCTCCCGGTGCCGTTCCAGGGCCTGCCAGGCCCACGGGTCGTCCGTGTAGGTGGCGGCCAGGAGCAGTTTGAAGTAGGCCTGTTCGAGCAGCCCGCCGAAGGATTCGGCGCCCGGCGCGGTCAGCGCGTCAAGCGCCGCGGGCAGCAGGGCGGCGGAGGACTCGAAGTCGACGTGGTGGCTCTGGTCGACGTAGACCACCGCGTACCCGAACAGCGGGGCGACGTCCTCGGGCACGGTGCTGGCCTTCAGCTCCTCCACCAGGGCCGCGGTGTGCCGCAGCTGCCCGCCGTGGGCGGACATCACCGCGGCCCAGGTGAGCCTGCGGGCGCGCTCGCAGGAGCTGGGGCTGAGGGTGGCGGCGCGTTCGAGCAGCAGCGCGCCCTCCGCGTCGCCGCCGCGCCGGGCGAGGTCGCGGCCGGCCTCCTGGAGGCGGGACGCGAGGTCCTCGTCGGGCAGCAGCGCGGCGGCGGCCTCGTGGACCAGCCGCCGGGGGTCGCCCGGCGCGAGCGCGTCGGACAGCGCACGGTGCGCCTCGCGGCGCGCGGTGTCGGAGGCCGCGGAGACGACGGCGGTACGCACCAGCGGGTGCCGGAACACCAGTTGCCCGGCCGGGTCGAGCCGGGCCAGCCCGTCGGCCTCGATCCGTTCCAGGATCTCCCGCGCGCTCTCGTCCGCGACCACGCGCAGCCACTCACCGCTGCCGAAGTCCGGACCGGCGGCCAGGGCGCCGAGCAGCAGAAGGCGGCCGGCCTCCGGCGGCACCGCGTCCAGCCGTTCGGTGAACATCCGCTCCAGCTTCCGCCCCAGCGGCAGCCGCTCCGGCAGTGGCGCGGCTCCGCGCTGCTGGGCGGCCGCGAGCTGGCGCGGCAGCTCCACCAGCGCCAGCGCGTTCCCAGCCGCCTCCGCCAGCACCCGGTCCCTGGCGGGCGGGGCGAGTTCGGGGTAGCGGGAGCCCAGCAGCAGGGCCGCGTCCGTCCGGGGCAGGGCCCGCACGTCGACGGCCTCGGCCGACCAGAGCCGGGCGGCCGGCCCGTCCGGGCGGGTGGCGCCGACGACCACCACCCGCTGCTCGGCGCAGCGCCGGTGGAGGAAGGCGTAGACGGTCGCGCTCGACGAGTCGATCCAGTGCAGGTCGTCCACGAGGAGCAGCGTGGGCGCGGCCCGCGCCGTCTCCTCCAGCAGTGCCAGCGCGGCGGCTCCGACGGCGAGGCCGCTCGGTGCACCGGGCTGGACGCCCAACGCGCTCTCCAGGGCCTCCCGTTGATGGGCGGACAGAGCGGTGGAGCGCTGGAGCGGCGCCCAGAAGGTCTGGTGGATGGCTCCGAACGCGAGGTCCGTCTCGGCTTCGGAGCCGACCGCGCGCAGGACGGTGAACCCGCGCTCCCGCGCCGCGCGTTCCACCCAGGCCAGCAGCGTGCTCTTGCCGACCCCCGCCTCGCCGCGCAGCAGCACGGTGGAACCGCTCGCACCGTCCACGGCCTGGACCAGCGCCGCCGTCAGCAGCTCCGTCTCCCGCTGCCGACCGACCAGGGCCGGAACCCGCCCGTCCACCACTCTCGTCCCCCTCGGGTTCCCACGGCCCGCTCCACGGGAACCCAAGGCTACAATCCGTCAGCCCGCCCCGGAACTACGGCGGGTAGGCCCCCGGGCGCGCAGCGTGCCCGCGCCCCTGCTCGGCCGCCCGCTCCCGCTGCCGACCCGCCGGTTCCCTCCTGGGACACCCCCCGTGCACGGACGCACAAGCGTCCCGGCTCCCGCCGCCGTAGCGTCCTCACCAGTCCCGGACCCCGGCGCACCCGCGGTCGGCGGCGGGCCGGCGGGCCACTTCCCCCATCAGACGAAGGCCGACACAGTGATGACCGATCTCCGCGACGGGCAACCACACAGCGCCCCGGACGACCTGTGGTGCCCCTTCCCCTCCCTGACGAACCCCCACGCCGACCAGGCCGACCGGCAGAGCCTGGACTGGCTGACGCGCCACCGGCTGCTGGACGGACGCCATCGGCAGTCCGACCGGATCGGGCGCCAGCGCAGCGGCCATCTGGCCGCACGGACCAACCCGGAGGTCTCCGCCGGGATGCTGCGCCTGCTGTCCGACTGGTACGTCTGGCTCTTCGCCTTCGACGACGGGTACTGCGAGGACCGTGAACGCGGCGAGCGCCCCGGGCCGTTGGCCCGTACGACCGCGATCCTCTCCCGGGTGGTCGACCCCGAGCCGCCCGGCGACGAGCTGTTCGGTCCGGTCGGCGCCTACGCGACGGCCCTGCGGGAGATCCGGGACCGGGTCGCCGTGCAGGCCTCGCCCTCGCAGCTGTTCCGGTGGGAGTGCACGGTCCGCGACTACCTCTCCGCCCAGGTGTGGGAGGCCGCCAACCGCGAGGCGGGCACCGTACCGGGCCTGTCCGAGTACGTGGCCATGCGCCGGCACGCCGGGGCGACGTACACCTGCCTCGCCCTGGTCGACATCGCGGCCGGCTACGAGGTCCCGGCCGCGGAGGCGGACGGGCCGTCGCTGCGCAGGCTCAGGGACCTCACCGCGAACCTGGTGAGCTGGGACAACGACCTGTACTCCCACGCCAAGGAGGCCGCGGGCGGCCAGGGCCGCCACAACCTGGTCGAGGTCCTCGCCCGCCACCACCACTGCTCCCCGGCCGAGGCCCGACAGGCGGCCGTCGCCATGCGCGACGCCGAGATGCGCGCGTTCGTCGAGCTGAGCCGAGCCATCCGCACGGACGGCAGCGACGCGGCCTCGGCCTACGCCCGGAGCCTGGGACTGTGGCTGCGCGGGCACATCGACTGGTCCCGCGGCAGCTCCCGGTTCGACGTGCCGGCCCCCGCGGCGAGGCACTGATGCGCGAGGACGCCGCCCCGCCCGGCAGCGCGCCGCGCGCGCCGTGCGCACCGGGCCGCCTGCCCCTGCTCGGCCACCTGCTCCCGCTGCTGACCCACCCCGTACCGTTCCTCCAGTCGCTCGCCGACCACGGCCCGGTGGTGCGGATCCACCTGTGGTGCAGGCCGGTTCACGTCCTCACCGATCCCGGGCTGGTCCACCGGCTGCTCGTCCAGGACGCCGCGAAGACCGAGAAGGGCTTCGTCTTCGACAAGGCCCGCGGTGTGCTGGGCAACGGCCTGTTCATCTCCGAGGGCGCGTTCCACCTCCGCCAGCGGCGCCTGGTCCAGCCGGCCTTCCACCGCGACAGCATCCGCCGGTACGCCGCCCTGGCCGCGCGGCTGGCAGCGGCGGCGGTGTCCCGCTGGGAGACCGGACGGCCGGCGCCGATCGAGCCGCGGATGCACGAACTCGCCCGGGACATCGTGGTCGAGGCGCTGTTCGCCACCCGCCTGAACCGCGCCCAGAAGGCCCGGATCGACCGGGCCGTGCCCGTCGTCCTCACCGGATTCGTCCAGCGAGCGCTCTATCCGTCGCCGCTGCTGGAGAAGCTGCCCGTACCGGCCAACCGGCGCTTCGACGCGGCGGTCCGGGACCTGCGCACCGTCGTGGACGAGATCGTCACCCAGGCCGCCGCCCCGCACCAGGGCCCGGACGACACGCTGCTGTCCCTGCTGCTGACCACCCGCGACGAGGAGACCGGCCTCGCCATGCCACCGGCCCAGGTCCGGGACGAGGCCGTCTCGCTACTCCTGGCCGGCACCGAGACGACCGCCACCACGCTCGCCTGGCTCTTCCACGAACTCGCCCGGCACCAGGACCTCCAGGACGAGCTGAGCGAGGAGGTGCGCGCCGTCGCCCCCGACGGCGCGGTGTCCCCGGACGACCTGCCGCTCCTGGAACGCACGGGCCACGCGATCAGCGAGACCCTCCGCCTCCACACCCCCAACTGGATCCTGATGCGCCGGGCAGTGGAGCCGCTTCAGTATGGCGGCGTCCTCCTGCCCCCGGGGGCGGAGATCCTCTTCAGCCCGACCGCGCTGCACCGCTCCCCGCGGCTCCACCCCGACCCGTCGCGGTTCGACCCCGACCGCTGGCGCCTTCCCGAAGGCCACTCCCCACCCAGGCTGTTCATCCCCTTCGGCGCGGGCCGGCACAAGTGCGTCGGCGAGTCCTTCGCCTGGACCGAGATGCTCGTCGTCGCCGCAGCCGTCCTCGCCCGCCTGCGACTCAGGCCTGCCACGGCCGCCCCCGTCCGGGAGAGCGCCACCGCCGCCACCGTCCGCCCGCGCGGCCCGCTGCTCGTCGCCGAACCGCGGTGAGCGGCCCGGGCCCCTGTCGGCGGCCCGCGTCGCCCGCACCCGCCCGGGCGACACCGGGAATGCCCGGTACACCGAACTGCCCGGTGGCGGCCATACTGCCGTGAACCCGTCATTCCTGCGGATACCGGGGGACAACCCCACCCACGACCGGGTGGGTAGCGGCATCGTCGCAGGTGGTCCGCTCCGGAGAGGGTGGGGGCAACGGCGGGACCCGCCGACCTCCTCGACGATCAACCGGAGTTGACACATGCGCAAGCAGGCACGGCAGACCGTCCCCCCGTCCCGGCACAGGAAGGTCCTGGTGGCCGCGATGGCCGTCGGCGCCCTGACCACGGGGGTACTGGCCCCGTCCGCGGCCTTCGCGGCACCGAAGCCGGACACCGTCCAGCAGGGCCTCGACGCACTGGTGCGGGACGACGGCATCGTCGGCACGCTGGCGAACGTCGAGAAGGGACACGGCCGTGCCCGCAACTACACCGCCGGCGTGGGCGACCTCGCCACCAAGGCGAAGGTCCCGGTCGACGGCCAGGTACGGGTCGGCAGCAACACCAAGACCTTCACCGCGGTCGTCGTCCTGCAACTGGTCGCGGAAGGAAGGATCGGCCTCGACGCACCCGTCGAGACCTACCTGCCGAGCCTCGTCCGCGGGGACGGCATCGACGGGCGGAGCATCACCGTCCGCCAGATCCTCCAGCACACCAGCGGGCTCCCGGAGTACCTCAGGGGTGATGCCTCGTTCCACTACTACGAGCCGCGCGACCTCCTCGACAACGCACTGCGGTTCAAGGCCGACTTCGCCCCCGGCAGCGGGTTCAACTACAGCAACACGAACTACCTCGTGGCCGGCCTGATCGTCCAACGGGTCACCGGCCGCGCGCTCGCCGCCGAGATCGACAACCGCATCGTCAAGCGCGTCGGCCTGCACCACACCTACTTCCCCGCCCCCGGCGACACCACCATCCGCGAACCGCACCCCAAGGGCTACTACCGCGACACCCCGGACGCACCCCTGCGCGACGTCACGGAGACGGACCCGTCCTTCGGCTGGGCCGCCGGCCAACTCGTCTCCACCAACTCCGACCTCAACCGCTTCTTCTCCGCACTCCTCCACGGCGACCTCCTCCCGCCCGCCCAGCTCGCCGAGATGAAGAAGACCGTCCCCGCCGAGAGCATCGGCCCCGGCGCCGCCTACGGACTCGGCCTCGTGAGCAGGCCCCTGCCCTGCGGCGGCGGCCTCTACTGGGGCCACGGCGGCAGCTTCCCCGGCTACGAGACCCGCGGCGGCGTCACCGAGGACGGCAGCGCCGCGGCCGACATCGCCGTGACCTCCCGCCCGGCCGACAAGGCCGCCCTGAGGCACGTCGAGAAGGTCGTCGAAGCAGCCCTCTGCCGCTGAGGCCGCTGCGTCCCGACAACACCGGCGTACGCACCGATGGTTCCGCGGTTCCGGCCTCCGGCCCGGGGCGGGGTCCTCCCCCGCTCCAGGCCGGAGGCCGTCTCCCCGGGCAGCTCCGCGGTGCGCTCCGCGATGCCGAGGACCCGGCTCAGCCCCAACGGGTCGGCGCTCGCGGATCCGGTCCTGGCCGTCCGACGTCACGCTCTCGGCCGGCCCGCCGGACGGTCCCCGGACCGGCCGACGATCCGAGCGGACGCTCCCGCCAGGCGGGATCCGCGCACGATTCGTACAGTAACAACTGCGGAGCGGAACCCCCGCGTCCCCGCCATGGCGCAGCAGCAGTCCGGCTCGAACGGTCCCCGGGCGTCAGGCGCAGGGTGCGGGTGGTCGCCTCGCAGGCCCGGCCGAACGCGGCCGGTGCGGCGGTGGCCCGAGGGGTGAGCGGGGTGGTGACGAGTTGGGCCATCCGGATGTCGGGGTCCTCGGCCGCACCGGACAGCACCGGCCGGGGTTCGGCCCCGGCTCCGCTCGCGGCGTCGGAGCCGAAGGGTGACCTGCGGTTTCCTTGCCGGAACGGGGCAGACGCCAGAGGCTCGCCCCGCATGCGGGGCGGTGGTGCCTCTGTTTGACTGAGGACCGATGATCCCCGCCCCGAGAGGGAGCACGACCATGCCCGTGGCCACCGGAAGAGGCCCGGCCATTCTCACCGCCGTGGCCGCCGCACTTCTGACCGTCATCCTGCCGGTCCCGGCGTCCCCTTCTGCCGCCGCCGTGCCGGCCGGCCCCACCGGCCGGCCGGGGCACGCACTGACGCGGGCCGCGATGGAGCGGGCAGTACGGGACGGCGCGCCCGGGGTCCTCGTCACCGTGGCCGAGAGCGAAGGCCGATGGGTGGGAACGGCAGGGGTGGCGGACCGGAGGACGGGACGCCCGCCCCGTCCGGCGGACCACTTCCGGGTGGGCAGCATCACCAAGACGTTCACAGCCGTGCTCGTGCTCCAGCTGGAGGCGGAGGGGCGGCTCGGCATCGACGACACCGTGGAGAAGTGGCTGCCGGGCATGGTCCGGGGCCACGGCCACGACGGCCGCCTGATCACCGTCCGGCAGCTGCTGAACCACACCAGCGGTGTGTACAACTACCTCAACGACCCCGCCCTGCACCAGATCGGGCCGATCTGGCTCGAGCACCTGCACGACACCTGGACACCCGAGGAACTCCTGGCCGTCGCGATGTCGAAGCCCCCCACGGCCAAACCCGGCGAGAGGTTCGCGTACTCCAACACCAACTACCTCCTGGCCGCGATGATCGTGGAACGGATCACCGGCAGCTCCTACGAGCACGAGCTGCACCGTCGCATCATCGACCCGCTCCACCTGCGGGGCACCGACTCGCCGGGCACCCGCGAGTCGCTGCCCCGGCCGTCCGGCCGAGCCTACTCCACCGCCCAGGTCCAAATGCCCCCGCCAGGCGTCGACGTCACGGAGTTCAACCCCTCGGCGATCCGCGCCAGTGGCGAGATCATCAGCACGGCCGACGACCTCAACCGCTTCTACCGTGCCCTGCTCGCCGGCCGGCTGCTACCCCAGGCCCAGCTGCGGGAGATGACCACCACCGTGCCCGCCGGCATCGACGACCAGGGCCTCGGCATTGCCCGCATGACCACCTCCTGCGGGGTCGAGCTCTGGGGATACCGCGGTGGCGGCTACGGATTCGAAGCCCTCACGGTCTCCACCCGCAACACCCGCCACCGGATGACCGTCTACTTCAACACCGACCGCCTCGCGCTCCAGGGCGCGGCGGCCCGCGACCTCGCCGACGCGGAGTTCTGCCGGCACTCATGACCCGGTCAGACCCGTACGCGTCGCGGTCACGGGCGTCCTGACACAGGGACACTGCGTTCCTGAAGGGTGATGGGCCTGAGGTGGGACGGAACTTCTCGGCATCAGCCGCGGGCCGGCCACCGATGACCTCCGTCCGCCGCCGGCGGCATCGGCCGGACGAGTGGGCATCCGCGACAGCGAACGGTTTGTGCGTGCACGGACTGGCACCGCCGTGCGTAACTGTGCGCGTGTCCGGCGACCGGAAGGCTCCCTGTGCGAGCCGGTCCCCGCGGCGCCTTCCTCCCCACGCCCCGAACGGAGCCGCCTGCCCATGCGTCCCCTCGCTCTCGCCGCCCTCTCCCTGGCGGTCGCCCTGCCCTTGACGGGGCTGACCGCCACCGACAGCGCCTTCGCGCAGTCCCCCGCCTCCCGGACCGTGCCGATCGCGGAGTGCGACGGCGTCCCCAAGGTCCACGAAGCCGGCTCCGACGCCTACCTCTGCACCCGGAAGGAGCTCGGGCCGGTCAACGTGCCGACAGACCCCCTGGTGTCCCAACTGCTGCTGGGATACGACCGGTTGGGCGGCGTGACGCCGGCACGGTTCCTGGACTGGTACCGGGACTGGAGAGGATGGAAGTACCCGGACCACCAAGGCTTCAACGAGATTGACGGCGTCCTCGACATGACCGAACAGGAGCTGATGGAGCACCAGAAGCTGGACCGGTTCGGCAACAACGACTACGGCGCGTACGTGGCCACCGCCGGCACCCCGTTCGCCCAGCGCGCCCTTCCGCCGGACTCCCTCAACGGGGGCGACGCCAACTACCACTGCTTCGAGGTGACGAAGCCGTTCAAGGTCCAGCAGGGGCAGAGCGCGGGTGCGTTCTCCCAGCCGGGCAAGGGAATCCAGCAGTGGCTCGACCCGTCCCTGAAGCCGGACGACATCACCTCGTCCACGTACGACATCACAGCCCTGATCACCGCCCACTACCTGACCGAGCACGTCACCGACAAGGACTTCTGCCTGAAGGTCGACAACGCCTCCTGACCTGCCCCCACCCGCGCAAGACCGCGCAGCACATGGT
>NZ_JBHVET010000313.1:0-9179 GCF_042802135.1 Kitasatospora sp. NPDC057512 | reverse complement strand
GGACCGGCACGCCCCTGCGATCAGCAGCAGGACGTCAGAGCGGCTTGACGTCAGAGCGACTTGCGGAAGGCCTCCGCCACCGCCAGGAAGATCGAGTTGCCCTCGGCCTCGCCGATCGACACCCGCACGCCCTCCGGGAACGGCCGCACGATCACGCCGGCCTCGGCGCACGCGGCGGCGAACTCCTGCGAGCGGTCGCCGAGCCAGAGCCAGACGAAGTTGGCCTGCGAGTCCGGGATCTCCCAGCCCTGGGCGCGCAGCCCGGCCACCACCCGGGTGCGCTCCTCGACCAGCGCCTCCACCCGCTCCAGCAGCGCCTCCTCGGCGCGCAGCGAGGCGACGGCCGCGTCCTGGGCCAGCCGGCTCACGCCGAACGGGGTGGCGACCTTGCGCAGCGCGGCCGCCACCGGCTCGTGCGCGATCGCGAAGCCGACCCGCAGGCCCGCCAGGCCGTACGCCTTGGAGAAGGTGCGCAGCACGCAGACGTTCGGGCGGTCCCGGTAGAGGTCGATGCCGTTGGGCACCTCGGGGTCGCGGATGAACTCGATGTAGGCCTCGTCCACCACGACCAGGACGTCGGCCGGGACGGCGTCCAGGAAGCGCTCCAGCTCGGCGCGGTGGATCACGTTGCCGGTGGGGTTGTTGGGGTTGCAGACGAAGACCAGCCGGGTGTTCGGGGTGATCGCGGCGAGCATCGCGTCCAGGTCGTGGTCGCCGTTCGCCTTGAGCGGCACCGGGACGGGCGTGGCCCCGGCGACGGTGGCGACGATCGGGTACGCCTCGAAGGAGCGCCAGGCGAAGATCACCTCGTCGCCCGGGCCGGCCGTGACGAGCACCAGCGACTGGGCGATGCCGACCGAGCCGGTGCCGGTGGCGATGTGCTCGGCGGGCACCCCGAAGCGCTCGGCCAGCACCGAGGTCAGCTCGGTGACGCCCATGTCGGGGTAGCGGTTGAACGAGCCGGCCGCCTTGACCGCCGTCTCCAGCACGCCGGGCAACGGCTCGTAGGGGTTCTCGTTCGAGGACAGCTTGTAGGCGTCGGCGCCGGCCGGCTTGCCGGGCTTGTACGTGGGGATGCCGTCGAGGGTCGGCCGCAGCCGCGGGCCCTGCGCTGACGTACCACTGCTCACGGTCGTACTCCGTTTCCAGTTGCGGAACTCTCCGGTGCGCTCGCCCGCCACGGACGGGGTCGCCGCCGTGCCCGGGACCTCGTGACGCGTCCGGACCACCCCGGTCGGGTGCCTTGCACGATACCGACCGCCCTCACCCGTAGGAGTGAGATGCCCGGTCGGGTTACAGGCGCGGATCAGCCATTCTGCCCGGTTCCTTTGGCACATGTCAGAGGTAAGAGGCCTGGTTTCAGGCGGGTATCGAAGGGGCGCACCCCGGCTCACTCGTGGAGAAACGTATCTTTGCGGGCTCCCGATGCGCCGGTCACAGACCCTTGTCAGGAGCCATACGATCGGTCCGCCATGACAGCAGCAGCCAACCAGAGCGGTCGGCGTCCCACCACCTCACGGCGTCTGGAGCGGGCCGGCATCCGGGATGTGGCAGCAGCCGCCGGAGTGTCGATCACCACTGTCTCCGATGCGCTGAACGGAAAGGGCCGCCTGCCCGACGAGACCCGCAGCCGGGTGCGCGAGGTCGCCGAGCGCCTCGGCTACCGCCCCTCCGCGGCCGCCCGCACCCTGCGCACCGGACGGTCCGGCCTGATCGGTCTGACCGTCACGACCTACGGTGAAGAGCCGTTCACCTTCACCGAGTTCGCGTACTTCGCCGAGATGGCCCGGGCCGCCACCAGCGCCGCCCTGGGCCGCGGCTACGCGCTGGTGGTGCTGCCCGCCTCCTCCCGCCACGACGTCTGGGGCAACATCGCCCTCGACGGCACCGTGGTCATCGACCCGCCCGACCAGGACCCGCTGGTGAGCGAGCTCTACCGGTCCGGCGTCCCGGTGGTCAGCGACGGCAAGCCCGGCAACTGCCCGGTCACCGCCTGGGTCGACAACGACCACGAGGCCGCCGTGCTCGGCATCCTCGACCACCTCTCCGAAGCCGGCGCCCGCCGGATCGGCCTGCTCACCGGCACCAGCACCGACACCTACACCCGGCTCTCCACCGAGGCCTACCTCGGCTGGTGCGCCAAGGTCGGCCAGGAGCCGGTGTACGAGACCTACCCGGCGCACGACCCGGCCGCCGGCGCCGTCGCCGCCGACCGGCTGCTCGCCCGGCCCGACCGGCCGGACGCCGTCTACGGACTGTTCGACCCCAACGGCACCGACCTGCTGGCCGCCGCCCGCCGCTACGGCCTGCGGGTGCCGGACGACCTGCTGCTGGTCTGCTGCAGCGAGAGCGACGTCTACGCGACCACCGAACCGCCGATCACCACGCTCTCGCTCAAGCCGCGCAAGATCGGCACCACGGTGGTCAACCTGCTCATCGACGCGATCGAGGGCGTGGACTCCGGGACGGGCGTCGACATCGCCCGGCTCTTCCCGCCGCGGTTCCGCACCGCCGGCACCGGGCCGCCGCCGGGCACCCTGATGCCGACCGAACTGATCGTCCGCGCGTCCTCCCAGCGCCGGAGTCCGCGCACCACCGTCAGCCCGCCCCGGTCGCCGGGCGAGGTTTAGACCACCGCGCCGCGGCGGCCCCGGGACCGGGGCACCGGGCCCGGGCAGAGCTGACGAGACCGTACCGAGCCGGGACAAAACGGACCTTGTGGGGCCGCCCGGCTGACGCTCCGGAGGATTGGATACCCACCAGGTGACGACGCCGGGAGAGTGGTCTTCCTATGATGGGCGAATGACACCCGAGGACCGCTTCCCCGGGCCTGAGCACCCCCACTCAGGCCCCCGCCACCAGCCGGACCTCGACGTGCTGCCGTACGGCACCTATTACGAACCCGATCCCGCCACCGGCTACCCCGCGGCCCCGTACGACGGGGAGGCCCACGACGGGGAGACCTACAGCGGCTACGGCGGAGCCCGCTACCTGGAGCAGCACTGGCCCGCCGACGGCCAGGGCCACACCGTGCACGCCCAGGGGATCGGCATGGACAACAGCCCGGTCTTCTCGCACCAGGGACAGGGCGGCTACGAGAGCGGACCGGGGTACGAGGGGGGCCAGGAGCCGGGCGGGTACGACGGTCAGGAGCGGAACGGGTACGAGGGCGGCCAGGAACAGGGCGGGTACGAGGGCGGCCAGGAGCAGGGCGGGTACGAAGGCCAGGACCAGGGCGGCTACGAGCCCACGCTGCCCGACCAGCCCTCCCCGGCGCTCCAGCTCGCCGGCCGCGACGACCCGCCGACCATCGAGCTCGGCCCGCCGCTGCCCGACCCCGCCGCACCGACCTACCCGTACCCGGCCCCCGGCCCCGGCGAGCCCCCCGGCCCGGTCTACGTCGTCGGCGACGTCCACGGTTACCTGGAAGAGCTGCGCGCCGAGCTGCGCCACCAGGGCCTGATCGACGCCGACGGCCACTGGTCCGCCGGCCGCGCCCGGATCTGGTTCCTCGGCGACTTCACCGACCGCGGCCCCGACGGCATCGGCGTCATCGACCTGGTCATGCAGCTGGCCGCCGAGGCCGCCGCGGCCGGCGGCTACTGCCGCGCCCTGATGGGCAACCACGAGCTGCTCTTCCTCGGCGCCGCCAAGTACGGCGACGAGCCCGTCCAGTCCACCGCCGGCACCGCCTCCTTCCTCGCCGCCTGGCGGCTCAACGGCGGCCAGCAGAACGACCTGGACCGGCTGGAGGCGCACCACATCAGCTGGCTCTCCCGGCTCCCCGCCATGGCGGTGGAGGACGGCCACCTGCTGCTGCACTCCGACACCACCGCGTACCTGGAGTACGGCGAGTCCATCCCCGACGTCAACGACGCGGTGCACAGCCTGCTCGCCGACGGCAGCGTGGACGAGTGGTGGGACTGCTTCCGCCGCTTCACCAAGCGGTTCGCCTTCCGCGGCGAAGCCGGTCCGCTGGCCGTCCACGAGCTGCTGGACACCTACGGCGGCAGCCGGATCGTGCACGGGCACAGCCCGATCCCGTACCTCACCGGCGCGGTGCACAACGACGACGGCCAGCCGCCGCACATCCCCGGGCCGTACGTGTACGCGGACGACCTCGCGGTGGCGATGGACGGCGGCGTCACCATGGAGGGGCGGCTGCTGGTCGCCCGGCTGCCCATCGGCTGACCGCCCGACTGCTCGTCAACCAGACCTTGCCGTAGAACAGTTGTTCCCGGCGCCTGAACCGTCGCACGCACGCGTCCGGGGGCGCGAAATTCCGGAAACCGACTGTCAGCCCGGGCGGGCCCGCCCCTACCATGAGGCACACCACACCCGGCCGCCCGTCCGGCGGCCCGCCTCCGCGCCCGTTTCGGCGCCCTGAGGGCCGTACGCCCCCGGGGCGGAGCGAACGGGGTCCGCACGAACGGGGTCCCCATGTCCAACCCCCCGCCCCTGCTCGCCGAGGACCGCCCGGAGTACGAGCGCCTCCTCACGGAAGCCCTGCGCGACCGCACCGTCCTCACCGCCCTGCGCGCACCCGGCGCGCTCTCCACCGCCGAACTGCGCCTCCGCGCCCTGCGCGACGCCGACCGCGTCAACGCCGCGGCCGCCACCGAGTACGCCCACTACACCCGGCTGCGCGAGGCCCTGCACAGCACGCCCCCGCCGCCGCCCGGCGGCGAGCCCGCCAACCCCGGGCTGCTCGCCCAACTGCGCACCGGGGGCGGCGGAGGCGGACTGTTCCCCGTCCTCACCGTGCTCACCCCGATCCTGGCCTGGGCCGCCGCCCTGTTCCTGCTGCTGATCGGCTACCTGCTGCGCGCCGCCGGCCCGGACCTCGCCCTGGCCGGCTCGCTGGTCACGGCCGGCTGGGTGGCACTCGCCGCCGGGGTCGCCGCGATGGCCATCGGCATCATCGGACTGCTGCTCACCGCCCTGCGCGACGGCGCCGCCACCGCCCCGGCCGGAACCGACCCGGAGCTCGCCGCCGAACTCGGCGACGCCCACGGCGAATGGCGCACCGCGCTGCGCGAGCGCGGCCTCGTCCCGTACCTGCTCGACGCGCTGCCACCGGTGCCGGACCCGGCGGCCCGACCCGGCGCCGACCGCCCCGACGGCACCGGTCCCGACTTCAGCAGCCCGGACTTCACCGGCCCCGGCTACACCTCGCCCTCGTTCACCAGCCCCGGCGCCGAAGGGCTGACCGACCGCGAGGGCCGCACTCCCCGCCCGGCCGCCTTCACCCCACCCGACTTCACCGGACCCGGCTACACCCCGCCCGACTTCACCGGGCCCGACGAGGTCCGCTGAACCCTGCGCTCCCCGGCCGGCACACCCGGACCCGGGGGGACATCCCCACCCCCGGTCCGGGTGCGGCCACCATCGCCCAGGCTGGCCGGGCTGGTGTTCCTGCCCTGGGCCCTGTCCTGGGGACTGCTGCTGCCCTGACCCCGGCCACCGGGGTGCCGCGCCCAACCTGGTGACAACCCACTCCCTCGCCCGGGGGAGCGGGTTCAGCCCGGATGAGGACGCCCCGGCCCGCCCGCTCCGGGAGGGTCGGAGCCGGTGGCGGACGGACCGCGTCCGCCCGGGTCGGGAGGCGGAACCATGGACGCACGGACGATCGCGGCACGACTGCACGGCACTCCCGCACCGGGCGTGCCCCGCTGGGCGGTCCGCACCGGGTACGCGATCACCCTGGCCGTCCTGCCCTCCTGCCTCTGGCGGATCGGCGGCTTCATCGTCGGCCTGCCGCTGCTCGACCACGGCCCGACACCACCGGAGCGGGACCCTGCCTCGTTCGACGGCGGCTGGGCGTACATCCTCGCGCTCAGCGTGGTCAGCGAGGCGCTGGCCCTCCTCTGCTTCGGCCTGGTCGCCCGCTGGGGCGAGGTGTGGCCGCGCTGGATCCCCCTCCTCGGCGGCCGCCCGGTCCCGGTGCTCGCCGCCGTCGTGCCGGCCGGGCTGGGATCCGCGGTGCTGATGGTCTTCCCGTACGCGATGGTGATGTTCTCGCTCGGCCTGACCATCCGGGGCGACCGCGGCGGGGTCGTCACCCACGGCTGGCAGACCGTCGTGTTCTGGATCGGCTACCTGCCGCTGGCCGCCTGGGGGCCGCTCCTCGCCGTACTCACCGTGCACTACTACCGTCGGCGCAGGGCGAGTTGACCCGCTTCGGGGCGGGCGCGGTCAGTCCGTCGCCAGCACGCACAGCGGCGCGCCCTCGGGCCGCTCCGCGACGACGTCCGTCGCCGCCCGGACGAAGGCGCGGACCCGGGCGGTGGTGTTGCTCTCCAGCCAGACCGGGCCGCGCTCGATCGGGGGCGCGTCGTGGATCGGCACGTACGCGACGTCCGGGCGCGGGTAGTAGCGGCGGGAGTGCTCGCCGACCGGGAGGACGCCGCGGCCCATCGCCACCAGGCTGAGCAGTTCGGAGAAGGTGCCGCCGGACGGGCCCTTGGGCACCGGACGGCCGGACGGGGTGCGGTCGGGGGTGCGGTCGCGCTTGAAGCCCGCCGAGGTGACGGCCGGGTACTGCACCACCGGGTGGTCGGCCAGCACCTCGACCGACACCGACCGCTCCGCGGCCAGCGGGTGCCCGGCCGCCACCGCGAGGACCCGCCGCTCGGTCAGCAGCACCGGCCCGCGGGCCATGCCGTCGAACGGGTAGGAGGCGATCAGGATGTCGACCGAGCCGTCCTCCAGGCTCGACCGGGAGTTGGAGAGCTGCACCTCGCGCACGTCCACCCGGCAGTCCGGGTACCGCTCGCCGAACAGCGCGGCCGCCTTGAGCAGCACCGGCGCCGTCCACTCCCCGAGGAACGCCACCCGGAGCTCCCCGGTGACGCCCCGGGCGGCGTCCTCCGCCCGGCGCAGCGCCGCCTCCGTCGCCGCCGCCACCGGCACCAGGTCCTCGGCCAACTGCCGTCCCACCGCGGTGAGTCGGACCGACCGGCTGGTGCGGTCGAACAGCTGCGCGCCGATCCGGCGCTCCAGTTTCCGCACCACCTGGCTGACCCGCCCCGTGGTCAGGTGCAGCCGCTCGGCGGTCCGCCCGAAGTGCAGCTCCTCGGCGAGCGCGAGCACGACCTCGATCTCCAGCCGCTCCAGCATCCCGGCCCCGCCCGCCCCTCGATCGTTGAATGCGGCTCAACGATCGTACGACGATCCAGCGTTGATCACGCGTCCGACCAGGAGGATCGTGGAACCCGTTCCCAGCAGTCGCACCCGAGCGGAGCCGATCACCCATGCGCGTCGTAGCCTTCGACCACCTCGTCCTCAACGTCGCCGACGTCGAGCGTTCGCTGGCCTTCTACGCCGACCTGCTCGGCCTGGCCCCCGTCCGGGTCGACGAGTGGCGGGCCGGCCGGGCGCCGTTCCCGTCCGTCCGGGTCGGCCCCGAAACCATCATCGACCTGGTCCACGGCCCCCGGCACGAGTCCAACGTCGACCACTTCTGCCTCACCGTCGAGCCCCTCGACTGGCAGGAGGTCATCGACGCCGGCACCTTCACCGTCCTCGAAGGCCCCGTCCCCCGCTACGGCGCCCGCGGCACCGCGACCTCCGTCTACGTCCAGGACCCGGACGGCAACACCGTCGAACTCCGCTGGTACCCCCAGGACGCCGACCGCTGAGCGGCGCCGACCGCCGAGCGGCGCCGCCCCCGGCCCGTGCACCGGACCGTGCACCGGGCCGTGCACCGGGCCGGGACGGCATGCGGCCTGCCCGCCGGGTCAGCCCCGGCCGGCGAGGTGCTCGACCAGCCGGTCGAAGCTGGAGTTCAGCCCCGCCTCGGCCTCCGGGCCGCGGAACATCTCCGGCACCCCGGTCTGGTGCAGCACCACCCGGGTGCGGCCCCCGTCGAGCCCGGTGAAGGTGAGGGTGGACCGCATGCCCGAGCCCTCCTCCACCATCGTGAAGAACTCGCCCGCCCGGATCTCGGCGACCTCCGCCTTCAGCGGGTACCGGTCACCGGTCGCGTCGACCACCATGGTGCTGTCGTAGCGCCCGCCCTCCTTCGCCTCGATGGTCACCGTCTCCAGCGGCACGTGGGTGCCGGCCGGACCCCAGAAGCGGACGAACTGCTCCGGCTCGAAGTACGCCTCGAACGCGGCGGCGGGGGTGCCCGGCAGCTCGCGGGTGATGGTCAGCTCGCCCAGGTTCTCGGTCATCTCGGGATCTCCTCCGTGGTCACGTCCGTCACTTGCGAAGGGGTAGACCGCGACCGCCCCGAGAACTCATCGCTCCCCGCGAAAGTTTTTTCGACGAGTTCTCCGGAGCTCCTCCGGCGGGCCCGACGCTCTTCCGCACCGGCCCCGGCGCGCGCTACGGGCAGATCAGCTCGATGGTCGGGAAGTACGTGCGGTAGCGCGTGGCATCACGGGTCAACAACCGGTAGCCGCGCACCGCCGCATGCGCACCGATGTAGAAGTCCGGCAACGGTGCGGTCTTCTGCCCGCCGCGCTTGCGGTACAGCAGGAAGGCCTTGCCGGCCAGGAACCCCGCCTCGTAAGGGAGCGGTTCCCGCGCGAAGTCCTCGGCGGGAAGGACGGCGTCAAGGTCCTCGATCGCGGCGTACGCCACCGAGACCTCCGCGTAGACGATCGGGTTGATCACCACGTCACCCTCGTCCTGGGCCGTGGACAGCGCGGCCTCCGACCAGTCGGCCCAGGTCTCGTCGTCCGTCATCAGATCCAGCAGCACACAGGAGTCGACCAGCGTCACCGGCCGCGCCCGGCCCGAACCGACCAGCCTCAACCGGCTACTCGCCACGCAGCAGCTCCATGATCTCGTCGGTGGACATGCCGCCCGCAGCACTTCCCCTCATCCGGCGGGCCGCCCGCTGCCCTCTGGTGCCGTGGCCCTCCCGGCGCACTATCCGCAGGACGCCGCCTTCCTCGATGACGTCCACCTCGTCGCCGGGGCGCAGGCCGCACTTCTCGCGGAGTTCCGCGGGGATCGTGACCTGCCCTTTGCTGTTCAGCCGCATGTCCCGCCTCCGCGTAGCACGTATTACCTCTACCACGTAATACTAGCCCGCCGACCGATTCGCCGACAGGCCCGCCCTCATCGTGCTCGTCGTGGCGCTCCCGCGAGGACCACGACCCGCGGCCCGCCCACGCTGAAGGCGGCACCTGCACCCGCCCCGCCGCTCAATCCGAGCGCCACCCCCC
>NZ_JBHVET010000312.1:0-9189 GCF_042802135.1 Kitasatospora sp. NPDC057512 | reverse complement strand
GCCGGGCGGCGGCCGGGCTCCGCGCGCGCAGGGGGGGAGGGGGTCAGGCGGCGGCGCCCTGGTGGCGGGCGCGGACGCTGGTGACCAGCTGGGCGCGGATGCGGGCGGGCACCTCGGGGGCGAAGCGGGCCAGGTAGTGGGTCAGGTGGGCCTCGTCGCCGGTGAGGAACGGCAGGTCGAAGACCAGCAGTTTGCGCACCGCGAGCAGCGGGACGGGGGAGCGCAGCGGCCGGAAGGAGCGGTTCCACAGGCCGGGTTCCTCGCAGACCGGGTGGAACTGGCCGATCATCAGGCCCTGTTCGACGAACTCGTCCTTGGCCTTGCGCTGGAGTTCGTCCAGCACGGTGGAGTCCTCGCGGTCCAGCTGGGGCAGCACCAGCAGGACGGTCAGCAGCTCGCGGTCGGACTCCTCCGCCAGGTCGGCGAGCAACGCGTCGTAGTGGGCGCGCAGTTCGGCGACCAGCGCGGGCAGGTCCCCGCCGGGGGAGGTGTCGGCGACGGCGATGTGGAACAGGCCACGGCGCAGCGAGGGCTGGGTGTAGGGGCAGACCGGGCCGCTGCGGCCGAGGTCGGGGTGGGTGGTGGTGAGGAAGGCGCGTGCCCAGGCGAGGGTCTCGGCGGCCTCGGGGCCGGCGGCGGCGCGGCTGGCGTCGATCTGCTCGGCGCTGTACACGCGCAGCGCCCCGGTGACAGCGGCAGCGGCGGCAGCAGCGGGGGCCAAGGGGGCCGAGGGGGCCGAGGGGGCGACGGCGGCGGGGGCGGTCATCGGGGCCCCCGCCAGACCGGGGCCAGGCGGGGGCCGCCGCCGGGCAGGGCGAGGGCCTCGCCGAAGCGGGCGAAGCCGCCGGAGGCGAGCAGGCGGGCGCCGGACGGGGAGCTGGTCTCGGCGTAGGCGGCCTGGCCGGCGGTGTCGACCTCGGTGAGGAAGGCGTGCAGCAGCACCTGGCCGGCGCGGGTGCCGCGGGCGTCGGGGCGCACCCCGACGAAGGCGAGGTAGTGGTGGGAGCGGTGGCGCGGGTGGCGCAGGGTCTGCAGGCGGGTGATGGCGGCCAGGCGGCGGGACGGCTCGCCGTGGCCGGCGGCGTCGATCGCCTCGGCCAGGGCGGCGGTGGCGGCGCCGTCGCGCGGGCCCGGGTCCTCCCAGCGGCCGGGCGGCAGGAACAGCAGCGCCCCCAGCGGCTCGTCGTCCGCCGCGCTGTCGCCGCCGGCCCGGTGGACGGCCAGCGCGCCCCGGTGGGCCAGGCACCGCTCGACGTGGACGCGGAAGAAGGCGGGCAGGACGCGAGCGCGGTGGCCGGGGTCGGGGAAGGCCCACAGCATCAGCGCGTCGTCGGCGAAGGCGTCGGCGAGCGCGCGGGCCAGGGCCTCCTCCTCGCCCGGACGGGCGGGGCGCACGAGCGGCCGTACGGCGCTAACGGCCGGCCCGGCGGGCGGTAAGGCGGTGCCCGCGGCGGCGGGCAGGGCGGTGGCGGTGGTCAACGGGCACTCTCCTCGAACGAGGGGGCGGACGAAGGGGAAGGAGCCGAAGGAGCGGACGGAACGGTAGAAACAGGGGAACCGGTCGCCGAGGCGGCCAGCGCCGCCACCCGCGCGTGCAGCGGCGCCACCCACCCCTCCGCCTCCGGCTTGATCAGCACGCTGCGCAGCACCCGCGCCCCGTCCGCGTCCGCGCGCACCCCCGGGTGGCGGCGGGTGAAGTCGGCGGCGTCCACGCGCAGCACGCTCAGGTAGACGGGGTCGTGCTCGTCGGCCATGCCCTGGCGCAGCACCCGCTCGCTCGCGGCGTCGACCGCCGTCAGCGCGCCGGGCCCGGCCGGGGTGGGGAAGTAGGTGACGATGTCCAGCTGCGGCCGCTGGTACAGCGTCAGCTCCGCGCTGTCCTCGATCCGCCGCGCCCAGGCGAGGGCGGCGCGACGGCTCGCGGCCAGCCCCGCGCCCAGCCCCCGCGCGGTGAGCGGCAGCAGCTGCAGGGTCAGCCACAGGGCGGCGGCCGAGGCCCCGGCGCGCGAGCACTCCAGGCTGATCTCGCCCAGGTGCAGCTCGGCGTCGGTGAAGTAGGTGTACGGCGAGTCGTGGGCGAAGTGCCGCCCGATGTCCGGGTCGGCGAACAGCACCGCCCCGCAGCCGTACGGCTGCAGGCCGTGCTTGTGCGGGTCGACGGTCACCGAGTCGCAGCCGGCTATCGCCCGCCACGGCGCCGTGTCCACGTCCAGGGAGGCGGCCAGCGCGTCGTCGGCGGCCAGCAGCGCGAAGAACCCGCCGTAGGCGGCGTCCACGTGCACCCGCGCCCCGTAGCGGCGGGCCAGCGGCAGGATCTCGTGCACCGGATCGACGGCGCCCGCCCCCGTGGTGCCGCAGGTGACCACCACCGTGCCCACCCGCCCGGTGCGCAGCAGCCCCTCCAGCGCGCCCACGTCCATCCGGCCCTCGGCGTCCGCCGCCACCGCGTGCCCCTCCACGCCCAGCACGTGGCACATCCGGCTGTGGGTGTAGTGGGCCTCGCGGCTGTACGCCACCCCCAGGCCCGGGTGGCTCTGGCGCGCCACGTACAGCGCCTCCAGGTTGGCGATGGTGCCGCTGCTGGTCAGGTGGCCCACGTGCGCGGGCAGGCCGAACATGGCGGCGAGCTGCGCGACGCACTCGCGTTCCATGTCGTTGGTGGCCGGACCGCCCTCGTAGGCGTGGTTGTTGGGGTTGAAGCGCATCGCCGTCAGGTAGCCCACCAGCGCCGCCGGGTGCGGCGGCTTGACCATCTGCCCGGCGTACCGCGGATGGAAGAACGGGTAGTTGTGCTCCAGGCGCTCGGCGAAGCGCTCGAAGGCGGCCGCGAACGCCGCCTCGTCCACCAGGTGCGAGGGGTGCGGCTCCAGCGGCCCGAACCGCTCGCCCCACCGCTCGGCCACCTCGGCCGCCCTCGGCAGCCAGTACCGCAGGTCCACGCTCAGGCCCTTTCCCCTCAAGTCCTTCGACAGCGGGGGGCCGACGCGCGGGTGAGCAGCACGCCGGGCCCCCGGCGAGTACGAGCGTTCACCGCGTCCGAGTCCTCGAGCGTTCCTCGACCGCGTCCGCAGCCACCGTGGACACCGCCCGCAAGGCGCCCGCAACACCCGCAGCTCACCCCCCGCACCGCCCCCGGGCCCCACCCGCACCGCCCCCGGGCCCCCGCCCCGGCGGCCCCGCGCCCCGCGCGACGGCCCCAGCCGGACCCCACCGGGACCCGAGCCGCCGCTGCTGCAATCACCCCCGGACAAGGCCGCCCCACCCACCCGGGCGAGGCCGGGGGACCTCACGCGGGAGGAACGACGCGATGGTGACCAGACGCAGGATGATCGGCGCCGCCCTGGCGACCGGGGGAGGAGTCCTGCTCGTGCGCACCACGCTGCGCCCGGCCCCCTCCGCCGCCACCACCGCCGCCGCCGGGCAGGACGCCGGCCACGCCCACCCGGCCGGCGCCGCCGCCCCCGACCCCGGCCCCGACGCCGGCCCCGCGCTCGCGGAGAAGTTCACCACCGCCCTGCCGCTGCCCCCGGTGCTCAGCCCCGTCTCCACCGACGGCGGCGCCGACACCTACGCGGTGACCATGCTGCGCTCCTACGCCCGCATCCTGCCCGGGCGCCGCACCGAGGTCCTCACCTACAACGGTGCCTTCCCCGGCCCCGTCATCCGCGCCCGCTCCGGGCGCCCGGTGGTCGTGCGCCAGACCAACCTGCTGGACGACCCGGTCTCCGTCCACCTGCACGGCTCCGCCGTCCCCGCCGACAGCGACGGCGGCCCGATGAACCTGCTGGGCGCCGGCGCCACCCGCACCTACACCTACCCCAACGACCAGAGCCACGCGAGCCTGTGGTTCCACGACCACGCCCACCACCTGGAGTCCGAGCACGTCTACCGGGGCCTGGCCGGCACCTACCTGCTCACCGACGCCACCGAGGCCGCCCTGCCGCTGCCCGCCGGCCGCTACGACCTGCCCATCGCCCTGCGCGACGCCCGCTTCGACCCCGCCGGCAACCTCGTCTACCGGATGGACGACGCCGAGGGCCGCGCCACCGTCCTCGCCAACGGCCGCCCCTGGCCCAAGGTCGACGTCGCCGCCCGCCGCTACCGCATCCGCCTGCTCAACTCCTCCAACCTGCGCTTCTTCTCCCTGCGCCTGGCCGACGGCGGCCCCATCACCCAGATCGGCTCCGACGGCGGCCTGCTGGAACGCCCCCACACCACCGACACCGTCGACCTGTCACCCGGCGAGCGCGCCGACGTCGTCATCGACTTCTCCCGCTACCGCCCCGGCACCAGCGTCGTGCTCACCAACTCCATGCCGCCCGGCCCCGCCGAACACGTCGGCCAGGTCCTGCGCTTCGACGTCGGCCGCCCCGCCCCCGACCCCTCCGGCGTCCCCGACCGGCTGCGCACCCTGCCCCCGCCGGGCCCGGTGGCCCGCGAGCGCACCATCGTGCTGAAGGTCGAGGAGGGCGGCGCGGGCGTGGCCCCGCGCGGCCTGATCGACGGCCGGCAGTACGACCCCGCCCGGGTCGACGCCGCCGTCGCCTTCGGCACCTCGGAGATCTGGACGGTCCACAACGCCAACACCGACATCCCGCACAACTTCCACCTGCACCTGGTGCAGTTCCGCGTCCTGCAGCGCAACGGGGCACCCCCCGGCCCCGAGGAGGGCGGCCTCAAGGACACCGTGCGCCTGATGCCCGGCGAGAGCGTGCGCCTTCACGCCACCTTCGACTCCTACCGCGGCCGCTACCCCTACCACTGCCACCTGCTGGACCACTCCGCGATGGGCATGATGGCCCAGATGGAGATCGCCTGACAGTCCCTCGCGGGGCCTGCCGCACGCGCGCGGACGGCAGGCCCCGACGGGCGACGGCACGTCAGGACGCGTGGATGCCCTGCCCCGGCGTCAGGATCCCCGCCGGGTCCCAGCGGCGCTTGGCCCGCGCCACCGTCTCCCACAGCCCCCCGTAGTGGCGCCGCCAGTCCGCCCCCGTCATCCCCGGCACCGCCCCGATCAGGTACCGCTTGCCGCCCAGCTCCACCGCCAGGTCGTACAGCCTCCGGTTGCGCTCCAGCATCGCCGCCGTGTCCGAGCCCGGCCCCGGGAACGCCAGCAGGTCGAAGTGCCAGCCCACCTCCTGCCCGGGCAGCACCGCCAGCGGCGCCCGCACCTTCGAACGCTGGTACGGGTAGAACAGCAGCAGCCCCGCCCCCAGGTCGGCGGCGGTCAGCACCTCCGCTGCCCGCGCCATGAACGCCCGCGCCGCGGACGCCGGCAGGAACACGCTCAGCCACGGCTTGGGCAGCGCCCACAGCCCCGACGCGCGCAGGTACCCGGCGAAGCCGTCCACCCGGAACGCGTACTCCCGCCAGCTCTGCTCCACCACCTCGCTGGTCACCGGGCGCAGCCCCGCCAGCAGCGCCGCCCGGTCCACCGCGCCCCCGGCGTCCGCGAACGCCACCAGCTCGGCCTTGTAGCGCCAGCGCGCCCCGTCCTCGCTGCGCACGACGTCGCCGACCTGGAGGTCGAAGCGGCGTTCGGCCATGACCTTCTCCTGGTCGGCGAGGTAGGCGTCCAAGTCGTCGTAGTACAGGGAGAAGACGTGGGCGCGTTCGCGGACCTCGACCAGGGCGAGGGTGGCGCGCACGATGACGCCGACCTGGCCGCCGCCGGCCAGCACGGCTTCGAACAGTTCCCGGTTGCGGGTGGGGGAGGCGGTGACCAGTTCGCCGGTGCCGGTGACGACGTCGAGTTCCAGCACGTTGTCGACCTGCATGCCGTGGTGCTGGACGCCGCCGCCGATGCCGCCGACGCTCAGGGTGCCGCCCACGGTCAGGTGCAGGTAGTCGGTGAGCACCGGCGGCACCCAGCCCGCGGCCAGGCCGGCCTCGGTGACCTGGGCCCAGGTGGCGCCGGCCTCGACGACGGCGCGCCCGGGGCGTACGGACAGGACCTTGGACAGGCCGCGGGCGTCGATGGCGACGCCGCCGCGGGGGTTGGCCTGGCCGTAGCTGGAGTGCGACTCCAGGCCGGCCTCGCCGAGTTGGGCGAGGTCGCCGCTCTGGCCGTTGACGGCCACCGGGATGCGGTGGCGGCGGGCGAAGGCGACCAGCTGCTGCACGTCGCGTACCGAGCCGGGGCGCAGGACGGCCCGGGGGGTGGCGGTGACGAGGTGGCCGAAGTCGGTGGCGAAGCGCTCCAGGCCGGCGCCCTGGAGGGTCACCGTGCCGTCCAGGGCGGGCAGTCGGGCGATGTCGGCGCCTTCACCGGTGCCGGTGCCGGTTTCGGTGTCGGTTTCGGTGGCCCAGGCGGCGGTGGCGGTGTTCCAGCCGATGACGGCGCTGACGGCTCCGGCGCCGGCCGAGGCGAGGAGGGCGCGGCGTGACAGTCCTGACCTGCTCATATCAGAATTTCTCCGATCAGTCGTCAAATAGGGATTGTTGTACCGCAACCATCGGGTGATCACCTACTGCCCCGCACCGTCCAGCTGTTCCCGCAGGGCGGTGAGGTGGTGGAACACGGCGTTGACGAGCATGGGCCGGTACGGGTCCCGGTCGTCGTCCATCCAGGCGGTGGCCGTCGCGGCCTCCTCCAGCAGGGCCAGGCGGGCCCGGGGCAGGTCGGCCACCAGCGGGGAGCGGACCGCGTCCAGCAGGGTGTGGACGAGCTTGCGGGCGTGGACCCGCGGGCTGACCGCGAACAGCGTGCGGTAGACCCACAGCGCGTCCTCGCCGTACAGGATCCAGTCGTCGTTCATCAGCAGCCGCACCCGTGCCCTCAGCACCAGGTCCTCGTTCATGTCGCGTGTCCCCCTTCGCCGTTCGTGAGCAGCCTCCCGCCGCGTACGGGCAGCACGCCGTGCGCGCCGGCCGCCCTGGGCAGGGCGGCGGGCGCGGGGTTCGCGGTGGGATGCGCACGAGTCTGCGGGCGCGGGGCGGGGCGCGGCAAGGCGCAGGAAGGGTGTGCTGCGTCCTACCGGAGCCCTGCCCTGAGCTGGCAGGATGGGGTCGGCACCCTCCGGGCGCGGGGGCGGGGGCTAGCCTGGGCGCCATGTTCGTACTGGAGTTGACGTACACCGCGGCCCTGGAGTCGATCGAGGCGGTGCTGCCGCAGCACATCGCGTGGCTCGACGAGCACTACGCGGCGGGCACCTTCCTCGCCTCGGGGCGCAAGGTGCCGCGCGACGGCGGGGTGATCCTCGCGGTGGGGGAGGACCGGGCCCGGATCGAGGCGCTGGTGGCCACCGACCCGTTCGTGCGGGCCGGGTTGACCGAGTACCGGGTGACGGAGTTCCTCGCCACCACCACCGCCCCGGAGCTGGCGGCCCACCGCCAGCGGCTGCCCGGCTGAGGCCCTTCGCCCCCGGCCGTCCCCGTCCGTCCCCGTCCGTGCGTGGTGCCCCGGGCCGTTCGCGCGGTTCGGGGCACGGTCGCGTTCTGGCTACGATCGGTGAACACGGGGCGAGGACGTATCGCGAGTACCGACTTTCGGCGGGAGAAGACGGATGGCACACGCACGGGCCGGGCAGCCGGCGCAGCCCGGTGACCTGGTGGACGTGGCGCGGCTGGTGACGGCGTACTACGCGCTGAACCCGGACCCGCAGGAGCCCGGGCAGCGGGTGGCGTTCGGGACCTCGGGGCACCGGGGCTCGGCGCTGGACGGGGCCTTCAACGAGGACCACATCGCCGCGACCACGCAGGCGATCTGCGAGTACCGGGCCGAACAGGGCGTCGCGGGACCGGTGTTCCTGGGCGCGGACACCCACGCCCTCTCGGAGCCGGCCAAGGCCACCGCCCTGGAGGTGCTGGCCGCCAACGGCGTGCACGTGCTGATCGACGCCGCCGACGGCTACACCCCCACCCCGGCGGTCTCGCACGCGATCCTCGCCCACAACCGGCGCAGCCCGCGCGCGCTCGCCGACGGCATCGTGGTCACCCCCTCGCACAACCCGCCGCGCGACGGCGGCTTCAAGTACAACCCGCCCAGCGGCGGGCCGGCCGGCTCGCAGGCCACCAACCGGATCCAGGACCGCGCCAACGAGCTGATCCGCGAGGGCATGCGCGGCGTGCGGAAGGTCCCCTACGCGCGGGCGCTGGCCGCCGCCACCACCGGGCGCCACGACTACCTCACCGCCTACGTCGAGGACCTGCCCTCCGTCCTGGACCTGGACGCGGTGCGGGAGGCGGGCCTGCGCATCGGCGCCGACCCGCTGGGCGGCGCGTCGGTGGCCTACTGGGCGCGCATCGCCGAGACCCACCGCCTGGACCTGACCGTCGTCAACCCGCTGACCGACCCGACCTGGCGGTTCATGACGCTGGACTGGGACGGGAAGATCCGCATGGACTGCTCCTCCCCGGCCGCGATGGCCTCCCTCATCGGCCGCAAGGACGAGTACGCCATCGCCACCGGCAACGACGCCGACGCCGACCGGCACGGCATCGTCACCCCCGACGGCGGCCTGATGAACCCCAACCACTACCTGGCGGTGGCCGTCGACTACCTCTACCGCCACCGCGCCGACTGGCCCGGCGACGCGGGCGTCGGCAAGACCCTGGTCTCCTCCTCGATGCTGGACCGCGTCGCCGCCGACCTCGGCCGCGCCCTGGTGGAGGTCCCGGTCGGCTTCAAGTGGTTCGTCGACGGCCTGCTGGAGGGCTCGATCGGCTTCGGCGGCGAGGAGAGCGCCGGCGCCTCCTTCCTGCGCCGCGACGGCGGGGTGTGGACCACCGACAAGGACGGCATCCTGCTCGCCCTGCTGGCCGCCGAGATCACCGCCGTCACCGGCGAGAGCCCCAGCGCCCGCTACCGCGACCTGACCGGGCGCCACGGCGCCCCCTCCTACGCCCGGGTGGACGCCCCCGCCGACCGCGAGCAGAAGGCCCGCCTGGCCCGGCTGTCCCCGGAGCGGGTCGGCGCCGGCGAGATCGCCGGGGAGAAGATCACCGCCGTCCTCGCCAAGGCCCCCGGCAACGGCGCCCTGATCGGCGGCATCAAGGTCTGTACGGAGAACGCCTGGTTCGCGGCCCGGCCCTCGGGCACCGAGGACGTGTACAAGATCTACGCCGAGTCCTTCCACGGCGACGAGCACCTCGCCCGGGTGCAGGACGAGGCCCGCGCCCTGGTCGGCGAGGTCCTGCGGGGCTGAACCGGGTACGCCCGTGCCCCGGACCGGCGGCCTGCCGGAC